>JAAYBH010000013.1 GCA_012718935.1 Clostridiales bacterium | reverse complement strand
TTACTCCGGCGCTTCGATTTCCTTTTTTCTCTTCTCGTATTGCATATTCTTTACAAAACAATGATGAATATATAAGCCAAGTATTGACAGCTCCCATAAATAAACAAAAGGGGCTGTCTCAAAAAGACGGCAACAAAAAGCGTGAAGGATGACCCAAAAGGGTTTCCCTTCACGCTTTTTTGCCGTAAAATTGAATTGTGAATAACAACATACAGCAGTTAGATTTTACTGCAAAAGGACGGGAACATCAACAGCTGATGCTCCCAATGGACACAGAAATATTAGTACCTGCGGATGACCCGGTAAGGCTGGCAAGCGCACAACTGGAGGAGTTGGATTACAGCAAGCTGTATCGTGCGTATTCTCCCAAAGGGAGAAAATCAGCCGCCGAACCCCGGATCATTTTTAAGGTATTGGTCTACGGATACTTGAACGGGATATATTCGAGCCGGAAGCTGGAAACAGCGTGCCGTAAGAACATCGACTTCATGTGGTTGCTGGAGGGCGAGCCGGTGCCGGATCACAACACATTGGCGCGGTTTAGAACAGGCAGGCTAAAAGCTGCGTTAGCGGACCTGTTCTATCAGTATGCCCGGAAGCTGGATGAGATGGGCGAGACAAACCATGACAGCGTCTTCATCGACGGGACAAAGATGGAGAGCTGCGCCAACAGATATACATTTGTATGGCGCGGCAGCGTTGAGAAGAACTTGGCCCGTCTTCGTGAGCAAGTACGAGCGGCGTTCCAGGCCAGAGGAATAGAGGGTAACGTCACCTTGGGTAAACTCCGTACTCTCGTTGAGGAAGTAACACAAGAGTATGCGGGTATCGAATTTGTTTTCGGCAAAGGAAAGCGGAAAACCCCGGAGCAGCGAGAACTGGAGAAACTTCGGGACTGGCTTGAGCGCTGGGAAGGTTATGAAGAACAACTGGCCGTTATGGGAAACAACCGCAACAGCTATTCACGGACAGATCCCGATGCCACCTTTATGCGCATGAAAGAAGATCATATGCGTAACGGTCAGCTGAAGCCCGGCTACAATATGCAAATAGCAGTCAACAGCGAGTACATAACCGGTGTAGCCGCATACCCTGACCGCTCGGACAGCGGAACGCTTATCCCTTTTCTGAAGGAGATGGAACGCGGGCATCATACGAAATACCGTAAAATCGTTGCTGATGCCGGATACGAAAGCCAAGACAACTATCTCTATCTGGACAGTCACGGGCAGGCGAGCTTCATTAAGCCGCAAAATTTTGAATACGAGAAGAGCAAGCAGTTTAAGGCGAAAATCGGGCGTCGGGAGAATATGCGGTATGACGATCTCGATGATTGCTACTTCTGTGCCGCCGGAAGGATGCTGCCCCTTTTCAAGGAGAAATCCGTCGTCACCAAGGATGGGTATGTTAAAACCACAGCATATTACCTATGCAATGATTGTAGTGGCTGCCAGTTCAAAGATAAGTGCTTTCAATCCAAAAAGTACCCCAACAAGATGCTTACCGTCAAGCGTGATCTGGTGGAACTGGGCGAGCAATCCCGGCGGAATATCACAACGCCGGAGGGTATACAGCTTCGCCTTAATCGCTCGATACAGGTCGAGGGCGCTTTTGGTGTCTTGAAATATGACCGCCATTTCAAGCGGTTTCTTACTCGTGGAAAGCATAACATCTCGATTGAGCTTTATCTACTGTGCCTTAGCTACAATATCAACAAGCTATATACGAAATCTCAGAACAACCGTCTTCAAAATCACCTTTTTGAAAAAATGATTTCCTAAATCCGCAAAAATCGAATAATGACGGCAGGACACCTTCCGGTGCCCTGCAAAAGTGCGTTTGTTATCCACATTTTTGGGTGATTCTGTGGTTTCCTGGCCGTGTTTAGGCCTTAATAGCTCGGGAGTGCCTCAACTTATTTTGAGACACTCCCTTTTATTTGTTTCCGCTGTTACATTTTTTTCCATATTCGCGCTTTTACGGCAGCCTTCGCACGAAAATGTACATATAATACCATCATAATTTACATATATTGGAATGATGATCATGGAAATCAATAAAATAGTCTGTATACAGAATAATCAGGAGCAGCATTGGTGCCGATATCTCAGGGACTGGCATCAAATCCCCGTTTTCATCACCAGCGACGGCAGGGAATCACGAAGCGCCCTTTACCACGACGGTACAAGCTTTTTTAT
>JAAYBH010000108.1 GCA_012718935.1 Clostridiales bacterium | reverse complement strand
CACTTTCAGTGTCAAGCAGCGCGCGGCCAGGACCGCGAGGAACCCGAAAACGAAGGAAACGATTTCGGTCCCCGCCTCACATTCACCGGCCTTCAAGCCCGGGAAGCTTTTAAAGGAAGCAGTAAATTGAACAATCAGGAAGACCCGGGATGCGCTCCTGGGTTTTCTGTTTCTCAACCCAATACGATATCATGCGCGGCCGCCTGTCACGGGCGGTCGTTTGCTTTTAAATTTCTTGACAATTGTATTATAGCGTAGTATTTTATAAGTAGATATATTTGTGAAAGCGAGTTCCATCATGAAAACGAAACAAATCAGGCTTTATGCCGTTATCGCCGCCATTATAATTATATTTACAGCCTGTTCTCCCGGGATATCGGCGGCAAACCCGCCAAAAGTCTCTGAAACGCCGCCTGTAAGCGCGCAGTCGCAGGAGCCCCTCTCCCCTTCCCCGGAGCAAAACACACAGCAGGCGCACACAGAGGCTCCGTCAGTGGCAATAAACGAGAACGACTTAACCGACTCATCCGAACCGCTTATTGTCAGTTTTATTGACGTTGGCCAAGCAGACAGTATCTTCATCGAGCTGCCGAACAATCAGACAATGCTTATAGACGCCGGAAACAACGCGGACGGCGACGATGTCGTCGAATATGTCGAAGGCCTTGGATATGACACAATTGACTACCTTGTCGGGACCCATCCGCACGAGGACCATATCGGCGGCCTGGATACGGTTATTGATGAATTGAATGTTGGCAGCATATATATGCCGAAGGTCAGCCATACGACAAAAACGTTTGAGGACGTGCTCGTTGTGATACGGGACAAAGGGCTGAAAGTTACTTCCGCCAGGGTGGGCGTCGTTATTCTCGAAGAACCCGGATTGACAATAAGCATTCTGTCGCCGGCAAGCGACGAATATGACGACCTGAACAACTACTCGGCGGTCATTCTCATCACTTATAACAATTCGTCCTTTCTTTTCACAGGTGACGCCGAAGATATTCCGGAAGACGAAATGTTGGAGGCCGGATATAACCTTAACGTGGATGTATTGAAGGTCGGACATCACGGCAGCGCGTCGTCGAGTTCGGAAGCCTTTCTGGAGGCCGTGACGCCTCTCTACGCGATTATATCGGTCGGCGCCGGCAACAGCTACGGGCATCCGTCACAAAGCGTCATAGACAGGCTGGAGGGCGAGAACGCAAGGATATTAAGAACAGACCTTGACGGCACCGTCGTTATCTCGACTAATGGCGACGGAAGCTATGCCGTCAAAACCTCCAAGGAGCAGTAGCATGAAGGACATCCCATACGATAGCAGCAGACCGCTGATGCAGCTGGAGCCGGGAGATAAGGCCGAAATCTCGGCGACAGCTGCAAAAGCCCTGCGCGCGTGTTTTACTTCAGCTGCCCGAATTATTGCAGTATGAGCGAACATATCAAAAGCAGCACAGCCATGGCAGCCGCGAGTTGGAATAGAAAACAAAAACAAGCTCAGTTGAAAACGCAAACAGTTTCGTAAGCAATCATGGCTACAAAAGAAAGGAGCGATAATTATGTCAGCTGATTTCAGCACAGAAAAAACTTTTACATATTTGAAAGGGTACGCAATGGGCGCCGGCATGCAAGAAACGGTATCCGCCCTATCTTATGCCCGTCAAAAGCATAACGGACAAATGAGGAAAAGCGGAGAACCGTATATAAGCCATCCCTTAATCATGGCCTCCCACGCGGTATCACTCGGCATTACAGATGACGCGACCGTCGCCGCTATTTTACTTCATGATGTCACCGAAGACTGCGGTGTGGAAATAGATACTTTGCCTTTTTCGGATGATGTACGGACAATTGTCAGTCTGCTGACGTTCAAGCACCAAGACGAGAATGACAAAGAAACGGAAAAGGCAGTATATTACGACGAGATATCGACCGATGTGAGAGCTTCCATTTGCAAGCTCATCGACCGTTGCCATAACGTTTCCAGCATGGCTGGGACGTTTACCGAACAAAAACTCTTAAGTTATATCGACGAAACAACAAGATACGTATTGCCGATGCTGAGAAAAACAAAGGATATGCACCCGGAATACGGCGACATCTTGTTTGTCTTGAAATATCACATCCACAGCGTCATCGACTCTATTAAAGCGACAATGGAGCCGTATGTAAAATCAAGCTGACACCAAGGAGAAACGCCTTATGATATACATAACTGGAGATACCCATATACCGATTGATATCGGAAAACTGTCGACATCACGTTTTCCAGAGCAAAAAAGTCTGACAAAAGATGATTATGTTATCGTCTGCGGCGATTTTGGCGGTGTCTAAAATAACGGTAAGGAAGAAAAATAATCTGAATCATATGGCCGCGGAGCAGGCTGTATCATTCGCTGCGGCGGCCAGGGCGGACACTCTTATCCTGACGCATTTCTGGCATCAGATTCCTGTCAAGGAATATGCCGCGAGAGCCGGAAAGCGATTAAAGGGTATTGATGAGAAAGGCTCTTTGAAAATCATCTGCGCAAAACCGGGCTTAATATTACAAGGCGGGAAGCTTGCTGAATAGTCATCATTTTTTGACGCAATAAGGAGGCGTTTGTGTGAAAATCGTTATCGACCGGTTTGAAGGTGATTCTGCCGTAGTGGAGCTGGAAAACAAGAGAGCGGTCAGCGTACCGCGCGAGATATTACCAGTAGAGGCTCGTGAGGGCGATGTCATATCGATTGTCGTTGAAAAAAACGAGACAGAACGGCGCCGGGGCCGGATTGACACTCTGATGAAGGACGTCTGGGCGGATTGAACCTCTCCCGCTTACGCTTCGCATAGAAGGTTTTGTGTATCAAATCAATCTGCTCATCAGTTGGATATATACGAAACTTATAGCATCCATAGTAAAAATCCTTATGTACCAATGGTTTTATTACTATGATTGCACCACAAGAAGGCAATATT
>JAAYBH010000107.1 GCA_012718935.1 Clostridiales bacterium | reverse complement strand
TCGACGCCCTCCTCGAAGGACAGGCCCTGGGAGCCGCCCAGATCATAGCGCTGCCAGTTGCGGGCCCGGGCGGAACCCTCGCCCCAGTATTCCTTCATATAGCTGCCGCCGATGCTGACCTTGTTCGTCGGGCTCTCGTCAAACCTCGCGAAATAGCGGCCCAGCATCAAAAAGTCGGCACCCATGGCCAGTGCCAGCGTAAAATGATAGTCATGGACGATGCCGCCGTCGGAGCAGAGGGGGATATAGACGCCCGTCTTTTCAAAATACTCGCCGCGAGCCCGGGAGACATCGATGAGCGCCGTGGCCTGGCCGCGGCCGATGCCCTTCTGCTCACGGGTAATGCAGATGGAGCCGCCGCCGATTCCGACCTTGATGAAGTCCGCGCCGCAGTCGGCGAGAAAACGGAAGCCCTCGCCGTCGACGATGTTGCCGGCGCCGATTTTTACCTTATCGCCGTAAGTTTCGCGGACCCACGAAAGCGTCCTTTTCTGCCATTCGGTGAACCCCTCGGAGGAGTCGATGCACAGGACATCGGCGCCCGCCTCCAAGAGGGCGGGAATACGCTCTTTATAATCGCGGGTATTGACGCCGGCGCCGACGACATACTTCTTCTGGCTGTCGAGCAGCTCCAGCGGGTTTTCCTTGTGGGAATCGTAGTCCTTTCTGAAAACCATGTGCACCAGGCAGCCGTTTTTGTCAATGACGGGCAGGGCGTTGAGCTTATGGTCCCAGATGATATCGTTAGCCTCCCGAAGGGAAGTGCCGGCGGTTGCCGTGACGAGCTTTTCGATAGGCGTCATGAAGGTTTTCACCAGCTCGTCCCCCGTCATGCGGCTGACGCGGTAATCGCGGCTTGTGACGATACCGACAAGCTTTCCCGTGGCGGTGCCGTCCGCTGTGACGGCGACGGTGGAATGGCCTGTTTTCTGCTTGAGCTCCAGGATGTCCCGGAGCGTCGACTCCGGCCGGATATTCGAGTCGCTGACCACAAAGCCGGCCTTATAGGATTTTGCCCTGACCACCATGGCAGCCTGGCTCTCAATCGACTGAGAACAGAAGATAAAAGAAACGCCGCCCTCTTTTGCAAGCGCGACAGCCATTTTGTCATCCGAAACCGACTGCATGATCGCAGACGTCATTGGTATATTCATATGAAGCGCGGGCGTTTCGCCCTTCCGGAATCTGACCAGCGGCGCGCGCAGGCTCACATTGTCCGGGGTGCAGTTTTCATCCGAGTAGCCCGGTACGAGCAGATATTCACTGAACGTGCGCGACGGTTCGTTAAATATGAAGGCCATAATAACCACTCCTCCTCATATGTATTATTTTTGGCGCTTTTGCCTATTATAGCACCGGTTATTGTGTTGTCAACAAAAAAGTTCCCTTACGGGAACTTTCTTTATAAGTCCGC
The DNA here is from genome assembly GCA_012718935.1 of Clostridiales bacterium. Classification (GTDB taxonomy): domain Bacteria; phylum Bacillota; class Clostridia; order Oscillospirales; family Oscillospiraceae; genus Sporobacter. The sequence continues at coordinate 3,622 of JAAYBH010000107.1, read as the reverse complement.
CTGGCGACGAACTTCCTTCGTCCCCTGCGGGAACCTGATGTCGTCACTGCTTTATTGAACGGCATCGGCTTCGCGGGTCAGCCGGCGCACCCACTTGTATCTGTTGCAGCGGATGGCGTTGGGAATGCATTTGAGGAACTGATCCGACTTAAGACAGCAGAAGGTCACCGTCGGCGGCAGCTTAAAGACAAACGCCGACAGAGCGGATATGGGGATGGTAAAGCCCCACATAAAGATCATTTCCACCGTAAATGCGTATTTAGTGTCGCCGCCTCCCTGAATGATGCCGGACGCCACCGGGTACTCATAAGCTGTCCCGACGACGGTGACGGCCAGGACGAGCATAAAATCAAGCGCCAGGCGGCGCGTCTCCCCTGACACGGTGTAGAAGCCGATAACGGCGTCCCTGATGAAAAAGAGAATGATTCCGGAAAGTAAACCAAGCAAAACGAACAGCACCTGCATCGTCACGGAATAAGGCTTGACCAGCGATATTTTGCCTTCACCCACGGTTTTGCCCATAATGACGGACGACGCGTTGGCTCCGCTTATGGCAAAGACCGAGACCACCTGGAACACCACGGCGGAGATGCTGTTGGCCGCGATGGCGGATTCCCCCATATGGCCCAGGATCGACGTCTGTGCCGCCATGGCGACGCCCCAGAAGGAACCGCTAAGAATGATGGGCAGCGCGGCCTTGACATAGTCTCTGAGATATGAAAAGTCAAAGCAGAAGATCGACCTGAAGGTGAACTTCAGTTTTTTATCGATGAACCGTATGTATATGAGAATGATGACGAGCTCCGCCATCCAACTGGCGAGGGTAGCAATGGCGGCGCCTTCGATACCAAGCTCCGGAAAGCCTAGATTGCCGAAGATGAAACAGTAGTTCAGCGAGATGTTGACGACCAGCGTCACCGCCGCCATCACCGTACCGATAAACGCCGTTTCCACGCTGCGCAGGGACATGACGAGTGTGTTGGATATAGAGAATACAATACACGTGACGCTCATGATGCGCATGTATTTTACGCCCTCGTCAATAACGTTCTGTTCGTTTGTCAGCAGCCTCAGCGCATGCTGCGGAAAGAAAAACATCACGGCGAAGAACAGAAGCCCGGCCAGCAGGGAGAATTTCATACCGACGCTGATGATACGCCGGATCGGCTCCGTCTCTCCTTTTCCCCAGTACTGCGCGCCCAGGACGACGATACCGCCGGCGATACCGGCAACGACCATCTGCAAAAGAAAGTGGATCTGGTTGGCCATAGCGGCCCCCGACATAGCCGTTTCGCTGTACGCGCCCAGCATGATGTTATCAGCAAGCTGCACGGCAAGCGAAATAAGGCTCTGGAGGGAGATGACAACAAGCAGGGAGAAAAACGACTTGTAAAAACTCTTATCTCGGACAAACAGTCGCATAGCGTTCCTTTCCGCGGACAGGTATTTATCGTGGGAGGATTTACCGTTTGGATTATACCGCTTTTTTTCCGTTCCTGGCGTAATGGAAGATATATTGCTGCGCAAGGCCCGCATACGCGCCGAAAACGGATGGGTCGAACGATTTTCCGTAATTTTCGGATATCGCTTTTCTGATCCAGGTATCGACCGGGAATGTGTCAAGCATATGAAGGCCGAACAGAATAACGCAGTTTGCGACTTTATCGCCGATACCGTTCAGTTCTTTAAGCGCCGTCAGAGCGTCTCCCGCCTTACCGGCGGAAAGGGCCTCGAGATCGAGAAGACCCCCGGCAACGGTGCGCGCCGCCTCCAGTATATATGGCGCTCTGTATCCGCAGCGGAGCGGCATGAGGTCCTCCGCCGACTGGGACGCCAGCTTTTCAGCCGAAGGAAACGTATAATATGTAAGCCCTTCGAATTCGACGGGCTCGCCGTATAGACGGCACAGCATTTCAATGATCTGCTTGATGCGCGGAATATTGTTGCATTGTGACAGAATGAAGGAGCAGAGGGCTTCCCATTTATCCTGCCGGAGGATGCGGATACCGGCGCCGTATTTTGCGGCCTCCATCATGTAGTCGTCGATGCATAGGGCGCACCGGATGGCCTTGTAGTCCCGGTCCAGGTCAAAGTAAGAGCGCCATATTCCTTCGAAGTCTTCAAGCGTCCCAACTAAATAAAAGCTGCCGCCGTCTTTCCGGATACGTGTTGCGCGACCCATGGCGACACCGACGTAAGCGCCGCCTGCATCGGCGTTCCATCGAAAGCACTGGCCGCACTCAAAGGTTCGTGCCAGGTCGAATTCGGCGACGCCGGTTATTTCGATTTCGCTGCCGTTTTGGAAACACTGCATAAGTCCATGCCTCTTACTAGGACGGCCAATGGCCGTCCCTACGCAAAATCTGACGGTTTACTTGTAGGGCGATTATATGGCGACGGGACGTCGCCTGCGCCCGATTCGCGTAAACCGAACCTAATAGTCAATCCCCCGTTTCGGGTCGGAGTATTCCTGAAGGCGGAGGTTATAGGAATCCATCGCCGCTTCCTCATAAGCCAGCGGCCTGTCGCCGCAGCCCAGCAGACTCATCAGATATTTTGTGAACAGGGGATTCATGATGAGGAGCGGCCCAAGGACGTATGTGGCCATAAAGTTGTTTTTTCGGATACCCTCGGGCTTGACGTCCGGGTTTCGGCCTGCGCCGCGGACTGTTTCAAACAGGCTGTCACCATCGCTGCCATAGGTATGAGCGAACTGGCTTTTAAGGCCGACCATGTGGATCTCGCCGAATTTCCCGAGCCAGAGGGAATTATACCGGTCCATCATGTGGCGCTTGGCTGTTAAGTCAAACAGGCCGAGAGCTTCGATTTTCGTGCCGTCCTCATTTTGTATGTCTTTGATGAATATCTCAAGCGCGTTGCCGGTTACAAGAAAAATCGTGCCATTTCCAATGAGGGACTCGATTTTTTCCTTATAAGGCCGCAGGGCGTTAATCACAAGCTCCTGGGCGTGTTCTGTCATGGAACACAAGTAAATCAGATCCACCTCACCGCTTGAAAAGGCAGGCTCGGATTTCAGGGATGTCCGGATAATCTCCGCCTCGGGAATACAGCGGTGCAGATACGCGATGTTCTGGAGGTCTCCGAACAGGTAGCAGACCTCGGGATACAGAATTTCTATCTTCATCTCGCGGCCGCCTCCTCCGCTAGCATTTTAATCTTCCCCTGGACCCGGTAGACGAGATCCAGCGCGTCCGTACCATAGAAGAGGCAGACGGATTCGCCGCTGTGATAATCCAAAAGCGCCGGGGCGTCCATCTCATTGAGCGTACACCGGATCTTTTCGTCGGGTACGCCGGCGAACAGGAGCCTTAAACGGTAATCCTTCGCCCGTGGTCCCGTGGCCACAATGCGGGTAATATTCTCTTTATTCAGGAACTCGAAGTCGCAGTCATAGAGCCAGGTCACGTTCTCGGACCAATGCTGCTGGTCGTGGATGCAGTTCATCATGAGGATGAGCTCTTTAGGGCCGGGAATGCCGCTGATATAATCAAAAGCCCTGGAGCCCGCCAGGGCGTTCTTGTCCTTGGACATCTGCATAACAACCGTCACGTTTCCGGCCTTTTGGGCGTTAAAGCGTGTCTCGACGATTTTTGTCCTGTCG
>JAAYBH010000106.1 GCA_012718935.1 Clostridiales bacterium | reverse complement strand
GGCGGACTGTATGGCGTTGATTATCCGTTGCTGTTAAGCGGCAACAGCCACGGCCGGGCGCTGACCTGGGCACGCGCCGCGGCTGAGACACTCGAAAGCGGCCAGGCATAAGCATACCGTTTTTTAATGCATTAAAAGCAAGATGGAGGATTTTATGTGGAAAAGGTAACCAGAACATCGTTTCTGAAAAAGGACGATCCGGTCTAAAGCGTTCACTCTTATCATCCTGCTTCTTCAGCGCCATGATCATGTCAGACCCCGCCGACGTGGAAGGCCAGAAGCGGACGAAAATCATCAGGGATTTCTATTTCGATTACGTCAAGTACTATTACAAAGCCCATTGACCGAACCGATGAACACTTTAAACCCCGGCCGCCTTATACAGGCGGCCGGGGTCTTTATCTCCAATGCCCTGCGCTTACGTTTTTGCCTTATCTTCGGTGGGCAGCACCGAAAAACGGTTTCGGTAAAGCGTGACGGCCGCTGTACCGATCAGAACAACCATCCCGATCAGGGCAATGATCTGCACGAGACCGGGACCTCCCGACGCGTTCAGGTTCTGATAAATTCCGAAATAGGCCCAGGCCACCGGCAGCGGAAACGCGGCGTTGCAGAGCTTGAGAAGAATCGCAATCACCAGCAGCACGGCGACAATCAGGATCACAGCCGCCCAAACCGCATCGGCTATGCCGAATCCGTTCCATTGCAGCTTGACGAGGGCGGCCGAAATATTGACGACTGTCGCAATCACAAGCCAGCCGTTGTAGAGCCCGAAACTCAGGGGCAGGAGCCACCGCTTCCCTTCCTGTATCTGCAGGAGCTTCCCGCCGATCAGGGCCAGCACTATGACAAATGCCAGAATAAAGAGCACGGACAGCTCCACCAGCACGAAGGAGAACGCCACAATCCAGGCAATGTTCAAAACACAGGAGATCCGGAAGAGGGAAGTGATCTTATCAATGGCTTTTTGGTAATAGGGGTCGTCTTTCTTGACAATCATGACAATCATTGAAATCAGCAGCAGCGAGTAGATAACACTCCAGATGCTGAAGGTCGCCGGGCTCGGCGTTATGAGGGTGGGGTACATGTCGGAAATTTGCTTTTGCGTGAGCCCGTTGATAACCCCAACGGCGCCCAAGGTGTTGATAACAAGAGTGACGATCAGGAACAGACCGTTTATCCATGCTTTTTTTGTTCTTTCCATACTATTGCTCCTTCTTTCATTATGTGGTTATCATAATCAGGACCATTCAGGGTAACTCTATAATATTACAACGTTATGTCGTTGTCATCATATAATTGTATATTATATAAAAACACTATATACTGTGATTTTGTCACAGTAACAAATCGCCCGGCATGTTACTTTAATTTTACTAAAAAATCACAGGAAGGAGCATCGAACAATGAAAAATTTTACGCTGAACGAAGCTCTTGAGATCGCGGAAAAACTCGGCATTGATTTCGGCAAGGTCAAATTCACGCCCGAAGAGTATCTGGAAGGCATCAACATTGAGCTGGAGCACGGGACTGTCGATCCCCATACCAACGTCACGAACGACGACGCGCTCATGACCGGTAAGATCGCTTTGGCCCACCTGAACGAGGCGCTCTTATACTATCACGAGGATATCGGCCTTGAAGCATGGGAGCACGCCATCGAAGCGTTCAAGGGCGACCCCCAGGGGAAAAGAATCCAGATTGTATGAGACACAGCTTAAATGAGCAGGCATTGCCACATGGCGATGCCTGCTCATTTTAAGCCCTGTACTTTACCCGACGCGCACCGTGACTTCCGAAACAGTGGCGCAGCCCAGCTCCACCTTGGTGCCCCACTTGCTCAGTGTTGAATGCTTCTCGACGGTGGTGCTGACAGCAAGCTCCCCAAGCGCGCCCCGGGCCCGGGCCTCCTTCAGCGCCGCCTCCTCGGATGCGGCCCTGGCTGTTTCAATCGCCTCGTCCAGGTCGTTAAAGCGGCTGCTTCCCGCCGGCGCGTGGACGATATAGTAGGAGTGGCCTGACGACTCCAGGGCCTTGGATATCTCTATCCGCACGAGGGCGTTGATGTCCGCTTTCAGAGCGCCGAGCGCATTGGCCACCTCGGCATTTTCCGGGAGGACATATTCAGCCCCGAGGGCCTTTGCAACAGCCGGGAGGAACACATGTGTCGGCGCGCCGATACCCACAAGCGCTGCCCTTGTTCCAAGACCGTAGCGGATGAGCGCGCTCTCCTCCGTGTGGCGCATTGCCCAGCCCTGCCGGATGAGAAATTCCGTCTGTGCATCGAGGCCGTCGGCAAATGACTCCGGGTATTGTTGTTTCAGGAGGATGCGGAGCAGATTGACGTACATTTTTTCTCCGGCCAGGCTGTAAACCTCGTCGGCCAGAGCGATGAGCTCCTCCGGTGTGTCCTCCCGCCCGAGTCTCCGCAGCAGAACCCGCCCGGCCAGCACCGACGCCTCCCTGTCATATTCCGTATAATCTCCCCTGATATGCATAAAGTCCGTTGGGGTCAGTCCGCAGCGCATGACGATGCCTTCCGTTTCAAGCCGTTCGCTCTTCAGGTGATACAAGCTGATATCCGACGTTTCATGAAGGTTTGCCAGGATGCGGGGGCCGCCCCGGAGAGCCTCGATTAAGGCGGTCTCCTCTCTGGTGTAGCGCCGCAGCTCCCTGGGCTCCCGCACAAGATAGAAGAACTCATGCAGCGGGAACTGGGACCGGCGTTCCATCGGCAGCAGCTCATGAAGCATCTCTCTGATTGCCGGCCAATGCCGCGCCGCGGCACAGAGCGGCATCACGCGGCGCGGGAATATCTGCAGCTTTTCATTGCTTAAACGCACCGCGCTGTCGCCGCCGAGGGCAAAGGTATCCACATAAACGCCCTTCACATGGGTCCGCCAGCCGCCGATTTGTATGCCGCCTTCCGCCATGACAGGCCTGCGGCCGTGCACGACGGAAACGTCCGTCGTCGTGCCGCCCATATCGACGATCAGGCAGTCCTCCCTGTCCGCGAAGCTCCGGCCGGCCAGGACGCTGGCCGCTGGACCGGACAGAATTGTCTCAACGGGCCGTTGCAGTGAAAGCGCCCCGGACATCAGGCTTCCGTCGCTCCGGACGACCATGACGGGCGCTTTACAGCCCCGGGCTGCAAAGTCGGATAGTGCCGCGTCAATGAATTCGCGCACAATGGGGAGCAGCCGCGCGTTGAGGAGCGCTGTCGCCCCCCGGGTCAGGACGTTGATATCATTCGTCAGCTCAGAGGCACGCACCAGCGGGAGTCCGTAATGCTCCACCGCCAGCTTTTTCGCGCGGTTTTCGCACGGGGCGCCGTTTGTGATGGCGTACAGCTCCGCCGCCGCGAGGGCGTCCGCGTCCTGCAGCCAGGCTCCGTGCTCGGCAATAACATCATCCCAGTCGGGCTCGTCGATGACGAGTCCGTCGGCGCTGCCGTGGGTGTCGATACAGCGGACGCTGTCGTATTTGAAGCCGTAAATCGCCTCGGCGTCAAAACGCCGTATAAACTCATCCGTGAGGCCGAAGATGAGAAGCTTTGCCCTGCTGCCCTTATTTTCGACGCAGGCATTGGTGGCCAGCGTGGTGGAGAGCGAAATGAGCGCCGCGTCTCGGATGTATTCCGGCGAGAGCATATCCAGCGCCCGGCCGATGCCGACGGAAAGATTCTCCCGTGTCGTCAGAGCTTTTCCCTTGCCGAGGAGCGTGCCTGAATTAAAGTCGTATGCGACAGCATCCGTACACGTGCCGCCGGTATCAATTCCTATACCGATTTTCATATATGATTCCCCTTGGTTTCTTTTTGTTTTTGACGCTATTTTATGTGATGCACGCTCAAATATCAACAGCTTTCGCCCAGATGCCCGATGCGCCAGCGCGCCTTGCAAAAGGGCGGAATCTGAAGTATTGTAATTAAAGCACACCGAAAAAAACGAAAGGCGAAAAAACATGAACCAACAGCAGTATCCCGGCTTTGAGACAGGCCCCATCCGCCCGCCCAGCGAGCATGCCAGCCTCCTCCTGCGCGTCACGCGCAACTGTCCGTGGAACAGGTGCAGGTTCTGCACTTTATATAAGGGGTCAGCCTTCAGCATCCGGCGTAAGGAAGACGTCATGGCGGACCTTGACGCCGTCAGGGCTTGCGTGGACCTGCTTGAAAAAATGGCCGCCGGGTCCGGCGCCGAAACGGAACGGGAATTCCATGCTTTAATGGCCCGTCTTGGTTCAAGCGGCCCGGAGGTCTGCCAATCAGCCGCCGCCTGGTTCCGGGCGGGTATGACGTCCGTTTTCCTGCAGGATGCCAATACAATGCTTGTCAAACCCGATGATCTGGTTGATATTCTGGCGTACCTGCGGGCGCTGTTCCCCGAAGTCAGGCGCGTCACCTCCTACGGCCGGTCCCACACCATCGCCCGGATATCGGACGAAAACCTGGCGCGCCTTGCCGGAGCCGGGCTGAACCGCATTCATATCGGCATGGAGTCCGGCTCTGACAGGATTCTTCAGCTTGTGGACAAGGGCGCTGATAAAAAGACCCATATCACCGCCGGCAAAAAGGTCAAGGCGGCGGGCATCGAGCTGTCGGAGTACTACATCCCCGGCCTTGGAGGCACGGAATACTCACGGGAAAACGCCCTTGAAACAGCCGACGCCATGAATCAGATCGATCCCGATTTTATCCGGATTCGAACCCTTTCGGTACCGCGCACCGCCCTGCTTCACAAGGACTATGAAGACGGAATTTTTGTCAGGTCGGACGATACGGATACGGCCGCGGAGCTGCGCCTTTTCATCAGCGAATTAAAGGGTATTCAAAGCGTCGTCAGGAGCGACCATATGCTGAACCTGATCACCGAGGTGGACGGAAAGCTGCCTGAAAATCAGGTCAAAATGCTCGCCGCTCTGGACTGGTATCTGGAGCTCCCGGAAGAGGACAAGCTGGTTTTCCGCGTCGGCCGGCGAACGGGCATCCTGAACAGCATCGCTGATTTCGGTGACAGCGCCCTGCGTGACACCGTCGCCCGAATCTGCGCGCAGAACGATATCCGCCCGGACAATGCCGACATCATCATCCGCAAGCTCATGAACAGGTTTCTCTGAGCCGGCGCGTCATAAAAACACAGCAGCAGTCAAGCCCTCTTCGTCAGAAGATACCGGCAGTCTGCTGCATTTTTTATATTAAACTGTATAAAAGGCCCCCGATAATTCCCGCGCCCAGGATAATTAAAACGGGATTCGGCTTGAATTTTCTTACGAAAAAAATACCGGCGGCGATCAGGCCCAGGGCGACAAGGTCAACGCTTCCGATGCTGAAAGAAGCATTGCCCCCGTTCCACAGAGCGTAAACGACGATTGCCAGGCCCGCCGAGGCGATGAGTCCCACAACGGTGGGCTGAAGGCCGCCCAAAACACCCCGGACGTATTTTAAGTTCTTATACTTTTTATACAGAATCGCAAAGATCAAAACGATCACAAAGGACGGCAGGACACAGCCCAGCGTGGCGACGACCGCGCCCGGGACGCCGGCGATGCGCGTCCCCGTGAAGGTGGCGGTGTTGATGGCGATGGGGCCCGGAGTCATCTGCGAGATGGTGATGATGTCGGCAAATTCACCCATATCCAGCCAGCCGTAGGTATCCACCACCTGGCTCTGAATGAGCGGCAGCGCCGCGTAGCCGCCCCCGATACTGAACAGCCCCACCTGAATGAAGGCCCAGAACAGCTTCAGATAAATCATTTTTTATCCTCCTTCCCGGGCTTTCTCATCGCTGAAATAAAACCGACAAGCGCACCGGTCAGGATGACATACATCACATTCACGTTAAAAACGGCGACGGCGATAAACGCCCCGAGCATCAGGAGAACCGGGACAATTCTCTTTGTTTTGACCATCGTCCGGCTCATGTCGATAACGACGTCGATGATGACGGCGCAGACGCCCGCCTGCATTCCGGTCAGGATATTCCTGATGATTTCATTGCCGATAAACGCTTTGTAACCCACGGCGATCACCGACAGTAATATCAGCGGCGGCAAAACCGTCGCGAAAACAGTCAATAACGCGCCGGGAATCCCGGCCAGGTGATACCCCAGTAAAACAGATGCGTTGACGGCGATCGCGCCGGGTGAGGACTGGGCAATCGCCGTAAAATTCAGCATTTCATCTTCTTCGAGCCACCCCAGCTTCTCCACGAACTGCTTTTTCATCATCGGCACGATAACATACCCTCCGCCGACAGTAAACGCGCTGAGCTGGAAGGTATACCAAAACAGCTTTAAATAGAACCCCGCGTGATGTTTCAATCCGGCAGCCTCCCAAGCGAACATAGGCATATTATATCATGTTCTCTTCCCCATATAAAGAGACCGGTTTCCCATCCGCCGGAGACCCCTGGGTCTTCGGCGGACTAATTTCCGGCCGCCTCTTGCGCCCCGCCGGTTCACCGACTATAATAAAAACTGTAATCCTTGATAACTCATCAAATAACCATCTTTTTTTGACTGGCAGTGAATCGGAATTTGAATAAGGTCATGAACGGCGACCGTTACGATCTGAAGTCGAAATATTTACAGGAGGAATCATTATGGACACCAAAGCGCTTTATAAAATCTCTTACGGCCTTTACGTTGTCGGCACAAAAATTGACGGCAAATATGCCGGCTGTATCGTGGACGCGTTTATCCAGTCCACCAGCGCGCCCGTTCCCACCGTCATCCTCTGCAGCATCCAGAAAAATCAGACAAACACCGCCATCAAGCAAGCCGGTGAATTTACGATTTCCGTCCTGGGCGCCGACGTGGACCCCTTCGTTATCGGCAACTTCGGCTTCCAATCCGGCCGGGACGCCGACAAATGGGCCAATGTGCCGCATACGATCAAAGACGGTCTCCCTGTCCTTGATAAAGCCATTGCCTTCCTGCGCTGCAGGGTGACAGACCAAAAGGAGCTCTCCACCCACACGGCGTTCTTCTGCGAGGTCACGGACGCGTGGCTGGGCGAGGGTGAGCCGCTTATCTACGGCGAGTATCAGAAGAGCATGAAAACACTCACTATGAACGCCTTCAAAGCCTTCAAGGAGACGGGAACCGTGCCCCAGGCCAAATAACGGATAGCGCCGATATCAGCGGGGGGTTGTCTCAACCGGCAGTCCCCCGCAGCTGTATTGGAGTTTTCACTAATTCCGGGCAGAATACCTCTGAAAAGCCGTCATATATATGTTGATAAACACCACCGCGGGCAGCTACAATAAGGAAAGTATAAAACAAGGCATTTTTGGAGGGATACGCATGCAGGACAATGAACAAGGGAATCTGGAGGAGCTGGTCCGCTCCGTCGTTGGCAGCTATTCCGGTCAGCCGAGCTTTCTGCCGAACAAGAACGCCATCATTGAAATCCTGGATATGATCCGAAAGCTCCTGTTCCCGGGATATTTCGAAGATCAGAACACGGAGATCACCGACCTGTACTTTTACGTCGGCAGCCTGATGATGACCCTTGGCAGCAAGCTGCAGAAGGAGATCTGCCGCGCTCTGCTGCACGATACCTCCGTTACAGGCAGATGCACCGAGGATGCTGAAAGTGCGTCCGCCCGCATCTCCTACGAATTCCTGAATAAAATACCGAAAATCCGCGCGCTCCTCCTCACCGACGTGGACGCCACCCTGGACGGCGACCCCGCAGCCAGGAACAGGCACGAAATCATCTTTGCCTACCCCGGCATTTATGCCATCAGCGTCTTCAGGATCGCCCACGAGCTCCACCTGCTGGGCGTGCCGCTCATCCCCCGGATCATGACGGAGCACGCCCACAGCATTACGGGCGTTGACATCCACCCCGGCGCCGAGATCGGCCATCATTTCTTTATCGACCATGGAACCGGCATTGTCGTCGGCGAGACGACGCAGATCGGCAATAACGTCAAAATCTATCAGGGCGTCACTCTGGGCGCGCTTTCCACACGGGGCGGGCAGAGCCTGCGGGGCACAAAACGCCATCCCACGCTGGAGGACGATGTCACCGTTTACTCCTCGACCTCCATACTGGGCGGCGATACGGTCATCGGACGGGGCGCCGTCATCGGGAGCAACGCCTTTATCATAAAATCCGTCGCCCCCGAAACACGGGTCAGCATCAAGGACCCGGACCTTAATTACAGGGCGCTTCCCAAAAACGCTCATGAGGTGCTATGAAAAACAAGTTCTGGATTCTCATAATCATGGCTGTATTTGTGATTTCGGCAGCCTTCGCCGTCTATCAGTACACCCATAAGGCTCCCGGACGTTTTGCGGAGATTACTCAGGACGGCGTTCTGATAAGGACCGTCGATCTGACCGTCAATGCTGAATTTACAATCGAAAACCCGGCCGGCGGCTATAACAGGATTCAGGTCAAGGGCGGTGCCGTCTCGGTTATTGAAGCCAGCTGCCCCGATAAGGTCTGCATCCATCAGGGCGCTGTTTCCGGCGGGGCGCAGCCCATCGTCTGTCTGCCCAACAAGCTCGTCATTAAAGTTATATCGCCGTCCGGGGACGAGCCGGACCTCATCGTGGGGTGATGCGCTTGAACATAAAGGAAATCAGTAAAATTGCTCTCCTCACCGCCGTTGCTCTGATCCTCTTCGTGGTGGAGGCGCAAATACCGGCGCCCATCCCGGTCCCCGGCGTCAAGCTGGGGCTCGCAAACGTGGTGACGCTCTTTGCCATTTTTTCGATTGGACGAAAAAAAGCCGTTATAGTGCTGCTCTTAAGGATCGTGCTGGGGAGCCTCATCACCGGCCAGGTCGCAGCCATGGGCTTTTCCCTTGCGGGGGGCGCCTTATGCTATATCGTCATGTGTGTCGTCCGCCGGTTCGTCACCGAGCGCCAAATCTGGGTCGTCAGCGTTTTCGGCGCCATCGGCCACAATCTGGGCCAGCTCGCCGTCGCCGCCTTCGTCGTCGGTACAGCCTCGGTTTTCCTGTACCTGCCGATACTGCTCGTATCGGGCATCCTCACCGGCCTCTTCACCGGTCTCAGCGCCCAATACCTGTACAAGCATCTCAAAAAACTCAACATTATGTGACCTATAGGGTTGACAGACCAGATAGCAAAAGGCGCTCAAACCGAGCGCCTTTCTGTTGTTTTCCCGTCAATGACGTCTTTTATGTCCGGCATTCGGGCTTTTTCTGCTGCCGTAGCCTCTTCCGGAGTACGGATTCCTGCCGGCTCCGTATGCCCTGCCGTAAGCCGTACCCGCGGTCTCAGCCACCGCGACCAGGGGGTACGGGTGCTCCTCTACGACGTCCAGCTTTCTCCCCGTCAGCCATTCAATGTCCGAGACAAACTTTTTCTCGGGTCCGTCGCTGAAGGAGATGGCTGTGCCGCCGAGTCCGGCCCGGCCCGTTCTCCCGATTCTGTGGACATAATCCTCCGGAGATTCGGGTATATCAAAATTGATAACATGGGATAGCTCGACAATATCAATGCCGCGCGCCACGATATCCGTTGCCACCAGTATTCGTGACTTGCCAGACTTGAATCTGGTCAGCGCCTGCTGCCGGGCCTGCTGTGATTTATTGGCATGGATGACGTCGCAGTTTTCCCCGGCCTCCCGAAGCGCTTCCGCCAGCTTGTTCGCCCCGTGCTTCGTCCGTGTGAAAACCAATGCCGAATAGATCCCGGCGTCCTTGAGCAGGTGGATCAGAAGCTTCGTTTTATTGGATTTGTTGACGTAATATAACGACTGCTCGACACTCTCCACCGTCGACGCAACAGGCGTCACGGCGATCCTGACAGGGTCCTTCAGCAGCCTGTGGGTGAGCTTTTCAATATCCGCCGGCATGGTGGCGGAAAAAAGCATGGTCTGCCTTTTCTCCGGCAGCTCCTCGATTACACGCTCCACATCACGTAAAAAGCCCATGTCCAGCATGCGGTCGGCTTCGTCCAGCACAAAACAGCTGATGTCCTTCAAATCAACGACCCTTTGGCCCATAAGGTCCAAAAGCCTTCCCGGTGTCGCCACCAGGATATCGACGCCCGACCGCAGAGCCTGCACCTGCGGGTTCTGGGAGACGCCGCCGAATACAACCGTATGCCGGAGGCCTGAGTACGCCCCGTAGGACGCAAAGCTCGCGCCGATCTGCGCGGCCAGCTCCCTCGTCGGCGTCAGCACGAGTGTTTTCAGTACCCGCCGGCCTTTGACGTCTTTTCTTTCCTCGGTAAGCCTTTGGATGATCGGGATGGCAAACGCCGCCGTCTTCCCCGTACCCGTCTGCGCGCAGCCCAGAAGATCCCTGCCCTCCAAAAGCGGCGGTATGGCCTCCTCCTGTATTTTCGTGGGTTTTTTATAACCCTCCCTTTCCAGTGCTCTTAAAATGGGTTCGCTGATGTTCAATTCGTTAAATGACATTAATCTGGTTTTCTCCTCAAAATGTTTATCTGGTGAAGCGCCGCCATATTTTCAGGCTGGCGTCCGGCAAGCGGATTTCTAGCTTTCCGTTTTAGGCTTTGCCGTTTTTGTTGAAGCTTTCGTCGTTGTTTTTGGTGCTTTCGCTGCCGCTCTCTTGGCTTTTTTCGCCAGCTCTTTTGCCGCGAGTTTTTCCGCCGCCAGCCTCTCTTCCGCTTCCTTTTGGGCCGCCGCTTCCTGTCTGGCGATTTCATCGCTTTGCTCTTTGAGCTGCGTCACGATCACGGCGTTTTCCGGAATAAGAAAAGTCCCCAGCGAAGACGGGTATATAAATCTCTTCTTGCCGTATTTTTTGCCGAACAGCACAGTCAGGCTATCGCTTTCCTGCTCGGATATCTTGCCTCTTCCGAAGACCTTATGCGTGACAAATTCACCGCAGAGATTCATGCATATCCCCCTCATTCTAAAAAAGATTCAAGGGTGGCTGCTCTTAAAAGAGCGTTCCACCCAAATACAGCTCACAATCAAAATCAACCTATATTATATATTACGCTTTTTTTACCTTATTGTCAAATGCTATTCCGCGCTATTATTCGCTGTATTATTCCTGTGCATCCGTTAATCCCCCGGTTTTCGGTGATCTGTATGCCGATTGAGAAAAGTGGTTGAAAATAACCCCTGTTTATATTAAAATGTGATATATTAGGTTTGTTGTTTTATGATTACAACAAGAAAGCTTTAGGAGGCTATTGTAATGGAAGTCATCACAAACAGGCACGGAGAGGGCAAGCTCGCGACAAAGACGTATTTCAGCAGTGAGTTCGGTTTCAACGTCGCATCTGTCATCGTTATGGGCAAAAAGGAATGCGTTCTGATCGACTGCCAGTGGACGCTGGCCGACGCGCACAGGGTCATCGCCGAAATCATCGAGACAGGCCTCGAGCTGAAAGCAATCTTCGCCTCGCATTCCCATCCCGACCACTACTGGGGCATGGGCGTCATCCAGCAGGCCTTCCCAAACACCAAGTGCTATATGCTGCCGGAAGACCTGAACCTATACAACCACCAGTACCAGGCCAAGCTGGACGAGTGGGAGCGCATCCTGGGCAAAAACAACCTCTGCCGCAAGCAGGCTGAGAATATCATCCCACTGACGACGGGCTACCTTGAGCTTGAGGGTGAGCGCATCGAGGTCTTCGATCACGTGATGGGTGATTACAGGTGGAACTCCGTCGTCTGGATCCCCTCCATCAAAACCGCGTACGGCTCGGACGTCCTTTTCAACCAGGCCCACCCGTTCACCTGCGAGGTCACTGCTCCCCAGCGCGCCCAGTGGATCGCCGACATCGAGAAGATGGAAAAGCTCGGCGCCCAGGTCGTCATCCCCGGCCATCAGAAGGAAGGCTGCCTCTTTGACGGCAGCACCTACAAGTACACAAAGGACTATCTCATCGCCACCGAGGAGGAGCTGGCCAAAGCAAAAGATCCCGCCAACTTCTTCTACAACATGGTCAAGCGCTTCCCCAACTCCAGCCTGGAGCTCTACTCCAACGAGATGAACGCCGAAGTCTGGAAGGGCAACAGGCCCTGGGATTGGGTTCTCGATACTGTGGAAACCCCCGCCATCAACCCCCTGCCCTAAAGGCTGAAGGGATCAGCACCCCGGCTAAAATGAACGGTATCCGTTCATTTTAGCCGGGGATTTTTGTCGGTTTAAAGACTGGACAGTCGGTGCAGGATAGTGTATAACAGAGTCAATAAATGGTTGCTTCGAGGAATACTATGCTGAGTTACATTATTGCTTTTGTTCTCTCCCTTTCGCTGATGCTTGTTCTGACGCCCGTTTTAAGAAAGCTGGCTATCAAAATAGACTACCAGGAACAGCCAAAGGCGAATGAGGACCGCAAAATCCACACCGAAGCCAAGCCTTATCTGGCAGGCTTGGGGATTTTCGCGGCCTTCTGGGTCTGCTATTTTCTGATTATCCGTGATTTTTCCCTCAGATCCTGGCTGCTTTTTTTAAGCTCGGCCATGATCTTCGGTATCGGCATGCTGGACGACTGGTTTAAAATCAAGGGCGGCGACCTGAAGGCCCTGCCGAAATTCCTGATTCAGCTGGCTGCCTGCATTCTTGTCTATGTGGCGGGCGTCCGGTTCCTTGGCTTCACAAACGTCTTCAACGGGGAATACATCCTCCTGCCGGTATGGCTTCAGTTCACCCTGACGATTACCTGGCTTCTGGGCGTCACCACCGTCATGAACTTCATGGACGGTTTGGACGGCCTGGCCGGCGGCCTGACCTGTATCTCCGCCTGCACCCTTTTTGTGGTCGCTCTGGTAAAGGGCAACTCTTATTCCGCTATCATGGGCGTCGCGCTTGTGGGTATCTGCCTCGGCTACCTTCGATACAACAAATTCCCGGCAAAAATCCTCATGGGTGATGCCGGCGCCACCTTCCTGGGCTTTATGCTGGGGCTCATTTCCCTGGACGGCGCCTTCAAGCAGGCGACGGTGGTTTCCATCTTCGTCCCCGTCCTCGCCCTGGGCCTTCCGATCTTCGACAATATTTTCGTGATTGTCAAGAGAATCAAAGACCACAAGCCAGTCTATATCGGAGACTCAACCCAGATCCATTTCAGGCTTCTGAAGAAAGGCCTGACTCAAAAACAGGTCGTCGCATTTTTATACCTCATCAGCATCAGCCTGAACCTCCTGGCCATCATCCTCTTCATGGCCCAGTCCTACAAATTCATATAAGTTATACGGATTAAATCCCTGGCCCGTGATGCTCACGCCGACCAGGGATTTCTATACCTTCCCGCTGAGTTGCATTGAAGCTCAAAAGCATATAAACACATAAGCGTTGCTAAGCTATTATCAAACGCAAAATAAGGAGCGGGCTCATGAAACTTTACATACGACAAAAGGTGTTCTCCTGGACGGACCGGTTTACGGTCATGGACGAAACCGGACAGGACAGGTATTTCGTCGAGGGCGAACTCTTCTCCTTCGGAAAAAAGCTGCATGTGTGCGACATGACCGGTGCCGAGCGCGCCTTCATCCAGCAGAAGGTCTTCAGCTTCCTGCCGCGCTATTTTGTCTTTATCGGCGAACAGCAGGTGGCGGAGATCGTCAAGGAGTTTACTTTCTTTCGCCAGCAATACACCGTCGAGGGCCTCGGCTGGGAGGTCACAGGCGATTTCTGGGCCCACGACTACGAGATCATACAAAACGACCGCCCCATCGTGACGATTCACAAGGAGTGGATGACCTGGGGCGACTGCTACGAGCTGGACATCGCAGAAGATGGCGATGAAATCATCGCCCTCTCCGTCGTCCTCGCCATCGACAGCGTCCTGGACGCCGCCTC
>JAAYBH010000105.1 GCA_012718935.1 Clostridiales bacterium | reverse complement strand
TCTCTATAAGTATGGAAGAATCCGTATCAAAAACGGAAATCGACAAAATGTAAATGTTTTTAGGCGTTATTTTTGTTGAACAGGACCTTTTTTCAGACAAAGAAAAACCCGCCTGCGTGTTGCAGGCGGGCCTTCCGATACAGCTTTAACTGCTTTTCTTTTTGAGGGCTTCTCTGATGTCGACATACAATCCCGTAAAATTCTTTTCGGTGCATATCGCAAATCCGTATTTGTCGGCGGCCTCGATTTCCGTTTGGTTCCAGGTTTCCGAGGCATAGTCGCGGACAAACGTTTTGGGGCTGAGCCCGAGCCCTTCCGCGATACGGTTCGCTTCGGCCATTGATTTTGCCTTGCAAACAGCGCGGTACTGGTTGTGATGATTCGCAATAGCGTATTTTTCAACGAATTCATCGCACGGGCGAATATAAACCAGAGTCCCGTAGTATTTTTCCTTTGCCATTTTGTCTCCTTATATGTTTTATGCGTTAAGCAGATATGTGTCGCATGAAGCGCATTCAGGCCAGTAGCAGTAGACATATACGCCGATATACTCGCAGAAGACCGTGCCGTCGCCGCGCTCCTCCAGCTCCTTTGAGTAGCTGCTGTACGCCTCTAAATATAAGTCTATCAGCGACTTCCTCGACTCATGAGACAAGACTCTTGCTCCGGTGTCAACCTCCTTGCGCGTTACCTCATACCAGTCCATCCATTTGCATATCATGTTGTGCTCCTTTAATAAAACGCTCATCGCCTGTTTGGTTTTCTCATGCATGTTGGACCTATCACCTGTGACTGGGTGTTTTTTAGTGAAACCGCGGAGAAGGTTATAAAGAGCATCTTTTCTTTGCCGGACGTTGTCGATGAATATCTTGTCATCTTTCAGGAATGCTTTCTTCCCCTCGAACTGTTCGTTCATTTCCTGGTATAATCCATCCATTTATGTCTCCTTCATCGGGCGAATATGCCCGGGTGTTTTTTCGTAATAAGCGACGCGGAATCCCCGTGACGCTCCGATGTTGCCTCGCAGATAATAAAGATTAATATTGAAAATTCCTCCTTGGTTTCTGCTCGCGTAATTCCCGCCCCTGGTCGGAAGTATTTCGTAGCTCATATTGCAATCCGCCTTGAACAGTGAAGACGGCTCTCCATCAAACAGCGCCAGCTCAGTCAGCAGCTCCAGGCTCGGCGACACATCAACAATGACGTTGCGCCATTTGGATAAATTGACTGAGTCTTTCAAATTACAGCTATTATTTGATATCGTGACTTCATCTGTGTCTGTGGTGCTGGCTATGAACACTTTCTTTCCGCCGCTGGTTACGGGCTTCCATTTTGAACTGTTCCTTCCCAGGTCAATTTCGCTGATGGCCGCGTTGTTGTCTGATATGTATTGAAGCTCGTTGCCTATAAGCCTGAGTCCGCAAATCATTTCATCGGCATTGCCGCAGAGGTCATAGACCCCGTCTTCACGATGGTTGTGCGACCATGTCCTCGGCCCGCTGCCTGTCAGCGTAAATGCAAATGAGGGAGATGCACATTTATATCTGATGCCTGTTTCGCCAAAGGCGCCATAGTATATGCCGTCATACGTGTTCCCGTAAGGAAGCGTATTGAGGCGCAAGCTGTGCAGCGCGACGAGGCCCCACTCGGCCGCGGTCATCATATGCCAT
>JAAYBH010000104.1 GCA_012718935.1 Clostridiales bacterium | reverse complement strand
TGTCATAGTTCCCTCATAAATTCCGGTACCATATAACTGAGGAAAACAAAACCACTCCGCCAGATTTGTCATAGTTCCCTCATAAATTCCGGTACCATATAACCGAAGAAAAATCGCCTGATGTACTGCACATGTCATAGTTCCCTCATAAATTCCGGTACCATATAACACGGCCGCCGTACTTCACATTCTCGTAGAAGTCATAGTTCCCTCATAAATTCCGGTACCATATAACTGACCGTCGAAAACAATGGTCATATAATCTGTCATAGTTCCCTCATAAATTCCGGTACCATATAACCACCAAAGAAGAGGCCACGGCCGCCCGCAAGTCATAGTTCCCTCATAAATTCCGGTACCATATAACAGACTCTCAAAAAATCCTTGCAGCACAAGCTGTTGGACGATTTGAGAGCCTGTTATTTTATTATATTTTTTAATAAAAATGACGTTTTTGCCTCAAAAAATACTCAATGTTTCAGTTTCATGAGACTCATCAGGCTCCATTAATGGACCGAGAAGAATTTCAATCGAAGCGTATTGTTTTTCTGTAATAGTCAGGAGCCGCACCGAGCCGTTTACAGGCAGCCTGTCATAAAGACGCTTCTTATGCATATTAACAGAATCCATGCCGGCACACGTCCTGACATATATTGAATATTGAAGCATATGGTATCCGTCATCGAGCTGATTGTCTTTTAAAGAAAGCTCCGCATCATTTTCAACAATAACATTCCGAAAAGCCATGTCGATTAACCGCTGAACCCCTGACGGGCCTCTTTCTCTACCTTATATTTCCTGCCGAGAACATCAACCCGCCATTTTTCAAGTTTTTGCAGCGTTTTAAAGCCAAAACTCTGCACAACGTATGAATTATCATGTGTAATAACCACAAAGGACCCGTTATTTCTATTGCCGCTTTTAAAATATAAGAATCCTTTTTGCAGTGGCAATTCATCCGGCAAAGAGCTTTCCTTAAAATTCTTTTTGAAAACCTTCGTCCTACTGTCTTCGAAATATATAAGGTCACCAGAATATAACGAGAAAATGAAATCCTCGTCTTTCATTTCCGGCCAATCCTTATAATCCTTTGTGGAAACAACGGCTTTATTCGGCAACGTTCCGCTGTGTATATCGTCAACATATACGGGCACCATGTAATACCCCTCGTTTTCGACACAGTAAACGTCAACACGAATCATGTCGCCTTTCGGAGCTACCGCGTTCCCATTCCGCATGTCGACAAGACTCTCCGTATTCTGAACAATCAGAACCCTCTTGACGACATTTCCCTGAGAACCGTCATTTGTCGGCTTGTATACAGGTTCCGCAAAAGCCTTTTTGGCATCGCCGTCAGCCGCAATCAGTTTGTTCTTAAGCATTTGATAAAGCCTGGGGTCGCTGCCGGGGTCGGAATACCCCTCAATCTCGCCGTCTTTAAGCTTGAGTTTTTTGAGCGGCACTTTTTTGACGATAACACCATCCTTGCGCTTCCTGTACAGCGTCTCCTCGTGTGCAGGACCCGTTACAGTGTAATTCGGCATCCTGGATACGAATACGGGCTCAACGCGTTCTAGAGCCCACCGGTCGTACGCAGGCAGCTTCCCTTCCCCGGCCAAGCCGCTCAGAATACGCCTCGGGTCGGAAGACAGCCGCGCCTCAAGCTCTTTTGAAAAATACGGCCATGGCTGCGGGAATCTGTCGAAGGCGCCGCCGGCACCGGCAGTAAAATCCTTAACTATATCCGCTCTGTTCCGATACCTGTCCTCTCTATATTCATAGTAATGCGTGACGTCATCAATCATTCTCTGCGTGGTACAGGCAATGACTGCCGCATCGAGAGCATGATGCAGGTCGCCGTCCTCACGGACTTTGTTAAGGCCCCAGCGCTTGCGAAGCATATCCGTAATCTGGCCATTCAGCGCAAAAACATGCCGCACACGCTTTCCTGAATACTTCGCGAACTCCAGATAATCACTGATATACCCGTGCAGGAAAGAGGTCACAACCCTCGTATCCTGCAAATGACTGTTTTTATGTTCATTCCGCTCTTTCTGGCTGAGGTTTTTCTTTAAGAGCCGATAGCTTTTATCTTTTGATTTGATGTTGTTTTTAACCCAGACAACAAAATTATCGCGTTTTTCGCCTGTCATGTATTCCATGGGCAGGCGATTGCCCTTCTGGCGGTTTTCGGCCGTCATCACGAGCACCTTGTTGATATATGTATTGTCAAAGCTGACGCTGTACGGCACGATATGGTCGACCTCGGCATAACCCTCATCGTTAAAGAGGCGGTCAAGCTCGATGTATTTCTGGGAATACGGACATACGCCGCCCTGCTCCTTCCAGAGCTTGTACGCAACGATATCCTTGCCTGTCGGCTCTCCGTGTTTTTTAAACTCGGCGATTTCTTTTTTACGCTCCTCATTTTCTTTATGATTATTTTTCATGTTCAAGTCGTTTTCATCCCGTACCTTCCGGGATTTTGCGACCTCACGAGCCAGCTCGATATTGATATACACCGGGCTGCAGCCCATTTCGCGGATGATGTTGTTGAGAACCTTGGCTGTTTGGGAAATCGCGCGTTTGGCCACAGGGCTTGAAACGGTGTATTCCATGGCTTCCGACAGGTGTTTCAGGCTAATCAGCATATTGCGCTCCGTGCCGGTATGCCCGGTATGGTTATAGCCCGCCGCGGCGCAGGCATCGCTGTACACCAACCCGTCCTCAAAATGAGGGTTGATATTTCTCAGCGCCTTGATGGATAAATTACCGAAGCCGCTGAAGCTGTCCATGCCGCCCATGAGCCTCTCGACAAGCGCCGCGTCAAAACCGGCATCCGCCAGGGCGTCACGCATTTTCTGCTCGTTGCGGAATAAGGTGAATACCCGGGCGATTTCGTCCAGCTGTTCAACGGACAGCAGTTTTTCTGTTTCTTTTCCGAGAACGGCGCGAATTTTGCGGTAGGCCGGCATCTTGCAGAAGATTTCCTTCTCGCACTCCTCAAGGGTTTTGTCTCCCCTGTAGCGCACAAGGTTAAACGTCAGCTCGTCCGGAATTTTCAGTTTTTTGCGGATGTCGGTATAATGCACGCGGTCGTCGGCGTGAGCCATATCGATAATCTTCTGGCGTTGCTCCTCTGTCAGCGGGACATATTCGGCGTCCTCCGTGACCAGAGACAGGTTATTGAGAGACTGGAGGAGACGGGACCGCTCGAAGGAATACGAAGCTCTCGGCGCCCTTTGCTCATCAGTCTCGAACTGGCATTTGCCGATTTTATCGGCGATGATGCTGTCACCCTTGCAGTACGGGCTGCCCTCACCCGGCCCCTCGAAAAACGAACGCTGAGCAAGCAGAATGTCGAGATACGTGTCCAGGAACTCCGGCGTTGCGAATTCATTGCCGAATTCCTGCTGCCGGGCAAAAATCAGGCGGACTTCCGACTCAATCATTTTGCGGGTCACTGTATTCAGGTAATTAGCCTCTTTGTTTCGCTTACTCCCGGCAAACCGCTCGTCCTTGAGCAGCATCTCGCCGACGGTCCTGTAACCGCCTTCGAGCATTTTTTTCTCGTTCGCCTGAATGGCCTTTTTCATATCCTTGCCGCTCTTGTCGCTGGCATCCAGGGCGTTCGATTTAAAGCCCCTGCGCTGAGATATATGCATCAGAACCCGAGCCATCTCCTGGCGGGTCAGGAGCCTGTCCAGGGCGTCGACGCGCAGCTGGTATATGTCGGAGAGTCTTCCGTCATACAGATGCGCCAGCTCGTTTTGGGAAAGCAGGCCGGATTTGACAATATACCCTCTTATCCGGTCTTTGCGGCGGCTGCGGCGGCGGGTCCTGCGCGCGGAACCGCGGTGCTTCCTTCTGAGGCCGGCCAGCGATGCGCCGTCCTTGCCTCTCTCCGCAGCGGAAAATATCCGGGAACCCAGCATTTCAATTTTAAAGGGATTATCGTTTTCATCCAGCAGGACGACAGCGGAGCCGACAGAAGCGATGCCAACATCAAGGCCAACAGCGTATTTCAAAGTGCTATACCTCCAATATTTCTTTATATTGGTAGTATGATAGATTTACCTCAAAAAAACGTCGTTTAAAGACAAAAAAAGACCGCATAAGCGGCCTGTAAAAGCAGATGACGCCCGGTCCAAAGGACTGGGCGTCAGAGCTGCGAGCGATTACTGCGACAAGCAGTAACGCTTATCATAGCAACCTCTTAAATTCCGGCATACCAACACTAACACATCCTGACACTGAAGTCAATATAACCCACGAATATGTCAAAATCATGAGAAAACATACCTTACAAGTACAGTTTACCGGACATTAGTTTAAAACATTGACAATAATGTGTTAGTGTAGTA
>JAAYBH010000103.1 GCA_012718935.1 Clostridiales bacterium | reverse complement strand
GCATTCCCAATCACCGCACCCCCTCCGACTGGCTGACAAGGGATCATGATGTCGTCGAAAAATATATGGCCGACGCCGTCTGCGGCTTTGTCCCCTCCGTCGCCCTTTTCTCCGACATGCTGGGCGGCATCAAATTCGTCGGCAAAAAGAAAAACGTCGAAGGAATGCAAAAGGATCTCCCCGTCCTCTTCATCTCCGGCGCCGAGGACCCCGTCGGCGACTATGGCGCCGGCCCCAAAAAAGTGTATAGACTCTTCAGGGACGCCGGAATGACCGATGTGACGCTGAAGCTCTACGAAGGTGCCCGCCACGAGGTCTTAAACGAGACAAACAAGGAAGAGGTCTGGCAGGACGTGCTGGAGTGGCTCAATTCAAAATATAAGCCCCAAGAGTTTAATCAATGAATTGACGACATTAGCACCAACATAACAAAAAAAGGGGCCATGGTTACCCATGGCGCCTCTGACTTCACTAAATGTTAGAAATATTTCTTGATCCCGTCGGTGGCCAGCGCCGCGTCGGCGCTGATGGTGATGGTGAACTTGATGTCCTCCCGCTCGGAGAAGGCTTCGCACCAGTCGAGGAAATCCTCAGTTTTATGGTCGACTGGCTGGTTGATAATCCTCAAAGCGCTGTCGATAAAGATATGGGTAATATCATAATTGGCGGCATAGAGACCGCTGAGGAACCCTTTCAGGAACTCGTAGCTGTTGAAGTTGTAATCGGAAGCCTCGATCAAGCGGACGGCGTACGGAATATCGTATCGGAGCTTCTGACCTTTTTCAATGCAGATGACCTCGCCGTTTTCTTCCTTGACTGCCGTATGGACGAGATCGATAAGCTGCTTCGTTTTGCCGGAACCCTTTAAACCCATGATGATCTTAACCATAAAACACCTCTTTCGCTTTTTTTTATTCTATCAGTTTTCGATGGCTGTATCAACCATAAAATCGGATGATTCGACAAATACTATTGAAGCCCCAGGTTCGCGTAGAGATTCTTCTTGTACGCCTCCACACCGGGCTGATCGAAGGGGTTGACCTTCATCAGGAGCGCGGATACGGCGCAGGCGATCTCAAAAAACTGCACCAGCGCGCCAAAGCTGCGGGCGGAAACATCCGGTACGTGCAGCTCCATAACGGGAACGCCGCCGTCAAGGTGCGCCTGCTTCACTGCCTTTGACGCCGCGTTATTGACCGTCAGAATTTCCCGGCCGGAGAGTTTATTCAATCCATCGTCCAGGTCGCCGTCCGTGGGGATACGGAGCTTTGAGCGTGCCGTATCGATGGTGACAAACGTCTCCATGAGCGTCCGCTCGCCCTCCTGGATATACTGGCCCAGGGAATGCAGGTCTGTTGTAAAGTCCGTATAGGCGGGGAAAATCCCCTTGCCGTTCTTCCCCTCGCTTTCGCCGAAAAGCTGCTTCCACCACTCACCCGCATAATGAAAACAGGGCTCAAAACAGCAGAGGAGCTCGATCTTCTTCCCCCTCCTGTAGAGCGCCTGCCGGAGCGACGCGTATTTTAACGCGTCCGCCTCACTTTTTTCCATCATCTCCCGCGCGCCGGCCATCATGTCGTCGATATTGATACCTGCCGCCGCCGCCGGCAGCAGGCCGACGGCGGAGAGCACGCTGTAGCGCCCTCCCACATCACCCGGAATCGGGAACGACTGATAGCCCTCACGATCTGCCAGCGACCTGAGCTTGCCTTTTCCGGGGTCCGTCGTGACATAGATCCTCTTTTTGGCGCCATCGGCGCCGTACCTGGCCGTCAGCAGGTTCTTGAACACCCGAAAGGCGATGGACGGCTCGATGGTGGAGCCGGATTTCGAAATATAGTTGACTGAAAAATCCCGCCCGCCGATTAAAGCGATAACCTGTTCCAGATAGTCTCCGGACAGGTTATTACCAACGAAATATATATCCGGCGTTTTTTTGCTGAGCAGATTGTAGTTGGGAGACTTGATGAAATCGATCGCGGCACGCGCCCCGAGATAGGAGCCGCCGATGCCGATCACAACAAGCGCTGCCGAATCGCCGGTGATTCGGCCTGCCGCTTTCTTGATATCGTCTGAGACACGATCACCGTAATCAACCGGCAGCTTCAGCCAGCCGGCGCCCTCCCGGCCGATGTGCCCGCCGTACAGACCGTCCAGGAGCTTCCTGCCCTCCCCGGGGGAAAGCTCCCGTTCGTCAATAAACGCCATCGCCCCTGACAGGTCGGCCTTGATCATAAGCGTTTCCTCCGAGAATTATCTTATCATTAGTATTTTATCCCAACGAAGCAAATATTACAACCCTCCTAAAAATAACATTCTGAAAAACCGCGCGAAAATATCAGCCCAATTGAGCCTGCCGACACTGTCGCCGGCGACGATCGAATATTCGCCCAGCACGTTGTCGCCGCTTTTGACAGTGAGGGTCCCGAGCTTGTCGCCGACGTTTAAAGGCGCCGGTGTTTTATCGACCACCCGAACGTCCTTCGTCACCGACGGCGCCACATCCTTCTCGACAAGAAGCTTGTCGCTTCCCTGAATGACCGGCTGGACATACGGTACCTTTCCCAGCTCCACCCTGACCGGCAGCAGCGCGCTGTCAGGGCTGACGGGTATGAGCGCGTAATTGGCGAAGGCGAAGCTTAAGAGCGTTTTCGCGCTCTCAAACCGGTCGGCGGACGTTTCACAGTGCATGACGACGGCAATATACTCGACGCCGTCCCGTTCGGCTGTCGCCGACAGGCAGTACATCGACCGGCTCGTAAAGCCGGTTTTTAGACCTGTTGAGCCTTTATAATAATAGATGAGCTTGTTGGTGTTGGAAAGGCCGAATTCGCCGCCCCTGACGGTGTCCATCCAGATCTTCGTAAACTCCTTGACCATATCGTGCCTGATCAGCTCCCGGGACATCATACCGATATCCCGCGCTGTTGTCAGATGGGTCCTGTCGTCCAGAAGGCCGGAGCAGTTCGTAAAGTTTGTGTTCGTCATGCCGAGCTCGCGGGCGCGGTCGTTCATCTTCGCAACAAAAACAGATTCCGACCCGGAGATGAGCTCCGCCAGCGCCACGGCACAGTCGTTGGCCGACGCGACGACAACAGACTTCAGCATGTCGCGCACGCTCATCTGCTCGCCCTCCTCCAGATAAATCTGTGAGCCTCCCATGGAGGCGGCATAGGCGCTCGTCGTCACCATATCATCCAGCGTGATTTTTCCGGATTCAATGGCCTCAATGACCAAGAGGACCGTCATGACTTTCGTGACGCTGGCCGGCTCCAGCTTTTCATCAGCGTTTTTCTCATAGATCACCCTGCCGGTCTCTTTTTCCAATAAAATCGCCGACGGCGCCGTGATTTTCAGCTCCGACAGCGTGGTAACGGGCGTCTCCTCATTGAAGACCGCAGCTTCGACCGCCTCGTTATCGTCCTCCTCCAAAAACACCGGCGCGCTGTCCTCGGCATATGCCGGTGCGGATACAGCAAAAATAAGCATAACTGTTAATAAAATCGAGATGATTTTTTTCATTGACAAATCCCTCCTTGGTATACAGGGATATGATACAAGCCGGACAAATATAACCTTGGCGGACGGGTCAATTTATGCTTGCATTTGCGTAAAGTTGTGTTAGAATTAATGATACCTCGCAGGATTAGTTCAGTGGTAGAATGCCAGCTTCCCAAGCTGGACATGCGGGTTCGATTCCCGTATCCTGCTCCAGAAAAAACAGGATTTGCCAGCTGGCAAATCCTGTTTTTTCTACTATATTCGCCACTCATCATGACAGGTCATGTTTTAGGCGTCCTTGTTTTTGCGATGCGAATCAAACAAGCCGCGGACTTCCACAACCGGTTCTACAAACAAAATCCCATTTCCCGGAACGTCCAGCCGAAGCTCTTTAAACAAATCATTGACTACTTTATCTATTAAGTCGCTTGGCATAAGAATGATAACCAGTTCCTTTTCCGGTTCGATTTCCATGCCGAAAAATTTCGCGGTACACTCCGAACCGGTTCCCCGCCCGTGCATGATTGTACCGCCCTTGACCCCTGATTTGCGCGCTATATCCATGACATCTTCCGCCATGCCGCGATTGACAACTACCGTCAGTTTTTTAAACATGCTTTCTCCCTCCGTGCCTTGCACTGTATCCCAGGCGTCCTGCTCATTGTTAATGATCTGGCCTGCGGTTATGACCGGCGTCGTATAGGCAATTCCATGACCGGGTTCATTAAGCAGGAATTCTTTGCTAAAATATTCCAGTACCTCATTTGCTTTTTCTTTTTCAAGCAAAATGCTTACGATTTCTTTTTTTTGGCTCTTGATACCCAGCAAGTTTAATGTGGCGCTTTTGACTGTGCCTTTACCAAGTACTATTATACCGCCGCGAATGGCTTTCTCGTTTTTGATACGGGCAAATTTCTGACATTGATGTTCACCCAAGATGAGTGTCATTATCACAAACGGCTGTTCAACAGTCAGTTCATTCGTTTGTTTATCCATGATAACCTCCTATTGATCACTTTTAATAACAGCGGTATTCGATGCAGCAGTATTTGATGCCTTTTTCGATTTGGCGTGATAGATTGCGCCAAGCAATTCGATTGATATAATCGGCATCATAGCAACGATTGCAATCATACCAAACCCATCTGCTACCACATCAGCCGTCGGAACATGCGCAGCGACACCCTGAACAAAGGCAAGGGAGAAGGTGGCTGTCATAGGTCCTGAAGCAACACCGCCTGCATCATAGGCCATACCCACAAACAAGTCAGGTACAAAGTAAGCCAATATTACGGCGAGGCCAAACCCGGGCAGTAAATACATCCAAAGCTGGATACCGGGTATGAGAATCCGCAGAGCAGACATAAGAATGGACAGACCAACCGCTACAGACAGAAAAAGGAGAACCAAATTGCGTTTGACTGACCCTCCGGTGACCTCTTCCACCTGATGGGTCAATACATGGACAGCCGGCTCGGCTAAGACAGTGGTAAGCCCAAGCAGCAAAGCTACAAGGAGAACCGGGATGCTTGAGTCCATCGCAGCAAGCTGTATTCCCAGCTGGGATCCCACTGACATAAAACCGCCGTTGACGCCCAGCAAAAATATGACAAGCCCTATAAAAGTTAAGGCTATACCTCGGACAATATCGATTACCTTACTCTTTTTGTGTTTAAAGAAAAACACCTGAAATATGATATATGCGATAATAATCGGCAGCAGCGTCAGGAAAGACTCCCATGCAATCGTTAACAGCTTGGTACCATACACATCCAATAGACTGGTGGTCGTTATATCTGCTTCCGGTAAAACGCCATCCAGTTTACCGCCTTTTAGAAAAAGGCCGGTAATCAAAACTCCGAGTATAGCACCTGTCGAAGAAATACCTACCAGCCCAAAGCTGTCGGCTTCACTCATCTTGCTGTCTTTTTTTATAGCGGAGACCCCGGCTGCCAAGGCCAGCATGAAAGGAACTGTTATCGCCCCTGTCGTCGCCCCGGAAGCATCAAATGCTATGGCCAGAAAATCGGATGATGAGAATAATGACAGAATAAAAATCACAGCATATGCGCCGGTAAACACATATTTCAATCGGATATTCTTAAGGATGCGCAGCATTCCGAGAGTCATCATCACGCCAATCCCGATGGAGACAGCAATTACCATCAAGGTGTTATCATACTGACCTGAAGTCACGCTGTCAACCTGGTTGGCAAGAATGTGCAGATCCGGCTCTGCGTAGGAAATAAAGAATCCCAAAATCAAACTGACTGTAATGATCACTGCGTAGCTGTTTGAATGGGTAATGGCATTTCCAACGCCATGTCCAATGGGTTCAAGCCCCTGATCAATCCCGAACAAGAATACCGTTAGGCCTATAATTACGAGGGCAGAGCCGATGAGAAAAGCATATAACATATACGATTCCAATGGGCTTATGGTAAAATGAAGTACGAGAACAATAATTGTAATCGGTAATACCGACGTCAGCACTTCTTTAAATTTTCCGGTTAACTCGCTCAAATAATCACCTCTCTAAAGATTCTCCTGTTCCGTGTCTCAAGGAAAATATTATGTCACGATTAAATATATCACGATAAAGTGAAAATATCTATTCAAACACGAAACACAGGTAAGACACTCTATATAAATCGTAAAAAGTAAATCGGCATAAATGGTATCAAATACCAATTGTGCCGATTCTTTCAGAGCTTATACGCCCTTGTTCTTAAAGTTGATAATCGCCGCTGGCTTCCGGCTGGTATATGACTTTTTTGATATTAATTTCGGTTTTGCCGGAAGGGACCTCCCATTCCACTGAGTCACCCTCCCGATATCCGAGTATGGCCGTACCTATCGGAGACAGAACAGACAGCCTCCCGGCGCTCCAGTCTGCGTCTTCCGGATAAACAAGCGATGCCTCGATATCCTCCTCGTTGAGATGGAGCACCACCCGAGAATTCATTGTAATCAGATCCCGCGGAATCAAGTCGGACTCGACGACATTCGCGTTGTTGATCTCTTCATCCAGCTTCTTCATGGACTTATCCAGCATATGACTGCTCTTCAACTCGGCTTCAATGATTTCCTTAAGTTTTGACTTGTCTGCCTTTGTGATATATATGTCCTTTGCCACGACGGTTCCTCCCTTACATGACGTCTTTATTAAAAATAGGGCCTTCATTTGTTACGTAAACGTAAAAAATAAAGCCCTTCATACGTAAAACTTATATGACGGTTCTTTTACAATATTATAAATAAAATTCTGCCGGAAGTCAAGCACACCAGGAGCATGCCGCAGCGGCGCCATATCCTAAAAATTTCCCGTCGGGCTTTCAATAGAATAATATGTATGATATAATGATTTTATGAAAATCACTGGTTATAATAAGAATGACGAAAGGGTGACAGTAAGATGCTAAAGCCTTTGAAGGGCAACGTTTCCTGGGTCGGAAAGGTCGACTGGGAGCTGCAGACATTCCACGGTTTTGAATACTCTACACATCATGGCTCGACATATAATTCATATCTGATCCAGGAAGAAAAGACGGTTCTGATCGACACTGTCTGGGCTCCGTTTGCCGACGAATTCGTACGGAACCTGGCCGATGTAATCGACCTGGATAAAATCGACTATGTCGTCGCCAACCACGGGGAGGTCGACCACAGCGGCGCGCTGCCCGCGCTGATGAAGCGGATTCCAAACACGCCGGTTTACTGCACGGCCAACGCCGTCAAGTCATTGAAGGGCCAGTATCACCAGGACTGGAGCTTCCATGTCGTCAAAACAGGGGACAAGCTGGATCTGGGAAACGGCAGGGAGCTGATCTTCGTGGAGATGCCCATGCTGCACTGGCCCGACAGTATGGCGGCTTACCTCACCAAGGATAACATCCTGTTCTCCAACGACGCCTTCGGCCAGCATCTGGCGACAAACAGCCTTTTTAACGATACGGTCGACCCGTGTGATCTGATGAACGAGGCGATGAAGTATTATGCCAATATTCTGACGCCCTTCAGCCAGATCCTGCGCAAAAAGCTGGAAGAAATTATCTCCCTCAACCTGCAGATCGACATGATTGCTACGAGCCACGGCGTCATCTGGCGGGACAATCCCCTGCAGATTGTTGAGAAATACGCACAGTGGGCTAATGATTATCAGGAGAACCAGATTACCATTATTTATGACACCATGTGGAACGGCACCCGGGCTCTTGCCGATCAGATCGGCGAAGGCCTCCGGTCGGCCAGTCCGGGTACGGCTGTGAAGGTATTCAACATTTCAATAACCGATGAAAACGACGTGATTACGGAAGTTTTCAAGTCAAAAACCGTCGTGGTCGGTTCGCCCACCATCAACCGGAGCATCCTGCATTCCGTGGCAGGCTTTATCCACCTGATGAAGGAACTGAAATTCAAAAACAAGAAAGCCG
>JAAYBH010000102.1 GCA_012718935.1 Clostridiales bacterium | reverse complement strand
TCACAGGATGGCCTGTGTCGATATCGGGATCCCAGTAGGTATACATACAGCCGTCGCCGTCAACGGCGGCGTTACGGAGGTATTCGCGCAGCAGGTTCGTTATCCTGTTTTGCTCGAACAGGGCGTCAAACTCGCGGTTGACGACGCCTGTGATAAACCCGGTTCTGCCGCCCTCTTCGCTGTTGCCCAGGGGGGTTGCCTGCAGCTTGAGGTTCGTTGAGGTGATGCCCGCCACTGTGAACAGGACGACCCTCTTGAGGAAATTGAAAACAGGTGTCGGCAGACCGCCCGCCTCAACGCCCTCCCACTGCCTGCCGATAAAAAAGTTCTCGTTCGTCCGCACTGTGGCGTAAAGGCCCTGCTGTGTGTTGAAGCTCAGCCCCTTCTGATACTCCTTCCAGACGCTCTCCGCTTCCGGCCTTTTCATGTCCGCCATGCTTCGCTCTTCCTTCCGCTCCCCGTTTGACGGGTGTCTGCGTCACCTGCCGGCATCATGTCCGCCTGCGATGCTGTATGGCTGAAGTTGAGTATATTGGCGATACCCTCGGTAAAGCACCTCTCCGCCGGCCCGCCCTGCTCCTCCAGTACGGCAAGCTTCTCCTCACAATACGCCCTGAGACTCTCCAGCCTCAGCGCTGTCCTCCGTACATAAAGGCCCAGGCAGACCCAGCCCGCGGTAAAGCAAAGCACGCCGATGATTTTTAAAAGCAGCACAATCGAAATCATATGGCCTCCCTATGTGTTGTTCTCCTGTCCTGCTTTCATATTACTACGGACTGCGTTATATGGAAATCCTCTGTCCACCCGCTCGAAAAAGCAGGGGGCGGTTCGCTGCGCACCCCGTTGCTTTTCCGCCAATTCAGCCGTATACTGGCAAGGAGCCCTACACGCTACTCCCTAGGATAAAAAGGAAAAGGAACGACACAGGGGTCGTTCCCTACGGAGATAATATTAAAGGAGGAGATTCCCATGCCTGACACCTTGAAAACCGCTGTCGGCATCCTCGTCCCCCTGGCGGGGACGGCGATCGGCGCGGGCTTCGTGTTTTTGCTGCGCCATGAGATGAAGCCCTTTGTCCAGAAGCTGCTGCTGGGCTTTGCCTCCGGCGTGATGCTGGCGGCCTCGGTGTGGTCTCTCATCATCCCGGCCATCAATATGGCGGAGGAGCAGGGCGTGACGCCCTGGGTGCCGGCCGCCGCGGGCTTTCTGCTGGGCATCCTTTTCCTGCTGGCCCTGGACAGCCTGATCCCCCATTTGCACATGAACACAGACAAGCCGGAGGGGACAAAATCCGGCCTCGGAAAATCGACCATGCTGGTGCTGGCCGTCACGCTGCACAATCTGCCGGAGGGCATGGCCGTCGGCGTGGTGTTTGCCGGCGCGCTGGCGGGCTCCGCGGGGGTATCGATCGCGGCCGCCTTTGTGCTGGCCATCGGCATCGCGCTGCAGAACGTGCCGGAGGGCGCCGTCATCTCCATGCCCCTCGTCGGGCAGGGCATGAAAAGAAGCAGGGCGTTTTCTCTCGGTATGCTGTCCGGCGTCGTCGAACCCGTCGGCGCCGTGCTGACCCTCCTGCTGACGGGGGTGCTCACGCCGGTTCTGCCGTACATTCTCTCCTTCGCGGCGGGGGCCATGATCTACGTGGTGGTGGAGGAGCTGATCCCCGAAGCGCAGTCCGGCAGCCATTCAAATATCGGAACGATCGGCGCCGCGATGGGTTTCGTCATTATGATGGTCCTGGATGTGGCGCTGGGCTAAAAACAGGGGGAGGAAGAGGAATGTTCACACAATATTTTGGCAATTACCTGCTGGAATCCGGCATTATTTCGGCAGAGCAATTCAAAGAGGCCCTTCAGCAAATCAAAGACCAGCACGCAAAACTGGGCGTACTGGCGATAGAGGCCGGCTATATGACACCCGCTCAGGTTGAGGAGACCGTCTCAACACAGCTGCAGGTTGACAAGAAATTCGGCGAAATTGCCCTCATCAAGGGTTATATGACGGATTTCGAGCTGGAGCGCCTGCTGGTCCGGCAGTCAAGCCCTTTCTCCGTATTCAGTCAGATCATGATCGACAGCGGATATATGACCTACTCAACGCTTTCGGAGCATCTGGATAGCTATAAGAGGCACTGCGGCCTGTCAGCCGGGGGCTTCGAAAAATTCCAGGCGGGCGACATCGGTCCCGTCATCGAAAAAGCTCTCCCGAGCCCGGCGGGCGATCCCCAAAAAGACGCGGTGATCCGGGCTTACACAGAGCTTTTTATCCGGAATATCCTGCGCTTTGTCAGCGATCATGTGACAATCGGCGAGAAGCCGGAAGCGCAGTCCGGACAGGACTGCTGGACCGCCTGCCAGCAGCTGGACGGCCCGCGGCGGCTGATCACCTCATTTTCCGGCAGCGAGGACGCCATGCGCCATATCGCCTGCAAATTCGCAAAGGCCAGCTATCTTGACTTCAATCTGGTGCGCGATATACTGGGCGAGTTTATAACCTGCGTCAACGGGCTTTTCACGGCAAACGCCCTTGAATTCGGCGTCGGGCTTAAACCGGGCCCGCTGCATATCACAAACGGCCCGGATATCGCGCAGGCAGCCGATATGTTCCCCATCGGTTTTTTCATCGATCAGCACGCCTATCGCTTAAGCTTAAAATTCTGACAAGTCAAAGCCTCCGGCTTCGCCGGAGGCTTTGACTTTGATTTTACCTGCGCCAGGTGGAGGGCAGGAATAAAACCAGAACCGGATAA
Source organism: Clostridiales bacterium (assembly GCA_012718935.1). Lineage (GTDB taxonomy): Bacteria > Bacillota > Clostridia > Oscillospirales > Oscillospiraceae > Sporobacter. Next base: position 5 of record JAAYBH010000102.1, on the reverse strand, counting down.
AGCTC
>JAAYBH010000101.1 GCA_012718935.1 Clostridiales bacterium | reverse complement strand
TGGGCGGCCTGGGCCTGTTCCTTTTTGGGATGAAGATGATGTCCGACAGCCTGGAGAACATGGCGGGCGACAGAATGCGGCGCGTGCTTGAGATGCTTACGAACAAACGCCTGGCGGCGGTCGGTGTCGGCGCCGGTGTGACGGCGGTTTTACAAAGCTCTTCGGCCACAACGGTCATGGTCGTCGGATTTGTCAACGCGGGACTGATGACGTTGCTGCAGGCGACAGGCGTCATAATGGGCGCGAATATCGGCACGACCATCACCGCGCAGCTCATCGCGTTTAAGCTGTCGGATATCGCCCCGTTTATCCTGTTTGTCGGCATGATCATGACGATCTTCGTCAAGAAAAGAAAACTGATACGGTTTGGCGAGATGATACTGGGCTTCGGTATGCTGTTTGTCGGACTGGCGCTGATGTCCGAAGCGATGACGCCCCTCCGGGAAAACGAGGCATTCCGGAGCTTTCTCGTAAACTTCAAAAGCCCGCTCATCGGGATTTTGATTGGAGCGGTCTTTACGGCTATCATCCAGAGCTCGTCGGCGTCCGTCGGCATCCTGCAGGCCATGGCGCTCATGGGGCTCATCGGTCTCGATTCGGCTGTCTATGTGGTGCTCGGACAAAATATCGGCACGTGTGTCACGGCCATTCTAGCCGCCGTGGGGACAAGCACGAATTCAAAACGGGCGGCCGGCATCCATCTGGTTTTCAATATAGCCGGTTCGACTATATATCTGCTGTTACTGACCATTTTTCCGGCTATCATCTCATGGATCCAGTCGTTGTCGCCGGACAACGTAACCAGGCAGATCGCCAACTTCCACACGGTGTTCAACGTGTCCGTGACGATTCTGCTGTTCCCGCTGGCCCGGCAGATGGTCAAACTGGTTTCGCTGATCATCCCGGAAAAGCACAAGCCGGGCAGCGCGGAAAAGAAGCTCGTTTATCTCGATGAGCGGATCATCCAGACGCCTGCGATCGCTCTGGCCCAGACAATGAAGGAGCTCGACCGCATGGGCACGATCACGCGGGACAATTACGGGCTTGCCCTGGACGCGTTCTTCAACCGCGACGAGATGACGGTCCACAAGGTGACGGAGATTGAAAAAACCGTCGATTTTCTAAGTGACAATATTACAAACCACATGATTAACTTCAGAGGCGCGGACCTTCCTGAAAATGACCTCAAGCAGCTGGGCAAGCTGCACCACGTGATCATAGACCTCGAGCGCATCAGCGACCGCGCAGAGAACATCGCAGAGTACACGATGACGCTCATCGATACGAAGGAGAAGATGACGCAGAAGGCGCTGGACGAACTCAGGGTGATATCGGGCCTGACGATGGACGTTTTAAAAATGAGTCTCGAGATATTTAAAAGCCGGGACCTGTCCGATATGGACAAGCTGGAAGCCATGAAGCGGGAGGTCGATATCCTGCAGCGGCGCTATACCGAAAACCACATCCAAAGGCTGCAGGGGGAACTCTGCCGGCCGCATACCGGCGTTGTCTTCACCAACATGCTCGCCTCCCTTGAGCGCATAGCCAGCCACTCGATCAACATCGCCTATTCGGTCGACCTGGAGTAAGCCGAAGAATAAATACGGGGCTGCAGCAAGACAAAACTTGCTGCAGCCCCTTTTTCATGGGCGCGCCGCGTCACTGTGAAGCGACTCATCCAAAAGCTCGCGGCGT
>JAAYBH010000100.1 GCA_012718935.1 Clostridiales bacterium | reverse complement strand
CTGCCCGACGGCTGTAATGTGAAATATGCCGCGGAGATCAAAAAGCATGTCAAATGCGCCGTGGCAACGGTCGGTGCGTTAAGCGAGCCGGACATGATGGAAGAGATAATCGCTTCCGGGCAGGCGGATGTCGTTGAAATTGCCCGGGGTCTCATCGCCGATCCCGACATTCCGCGCAAAATCCGCACCGGAAAAAGCAGTGAAATCAATAAATGCCTGAAATGCCTGAACTGTTTTTCAAATCTGGTTGCCAACGGACAGTTCCACTGCGCCATCAATCCGGAAACGGGGCGTGAGGCCGAAATCGCTTTCGCCAAACCGCCGCACGCAAAAAAAAGAGTTCTGATTGCCGGCGGCGGCGTAGCCGGCCTGCAGGCCGCCCTGACTTGTACCGAACAGGGACACGAGGTTATTTTGTGCGAGAAAAGCGGCGCGCTCGGCGGGGCCCTGCGCTGTGAAAAGGATGTGCCGTTTAAGTCCCGGCTTGACCACTATCTGACGAGGCAGGCTGAAAAGGTCCGCAGCGCCGGCGTGGACATTCGCCTCAACACCGAGGTGACACCGGAATATGCCGAAGGCCAGGGTGCCGACGTCATTATCGCCGCCCTTGGTGCCCGCCCGTTCAAGCCGAATATTGAAGGTATCGACGGAAGCAATGTCCTTTGTGCGGAAACCGCATACGTTGAACCGCACAAAGTCGGTCAAAGCGTTGTTATTTTAGGGGCAGGACTTGTCGGTGTTGAGCTCGGCATTTATCTGGCGATGCTGGGCCGGAAAGTTACAATTGTTGAAATGGCAAGCGAAATTAGTCACGGCGGCAATGACCTGCATGTCAAAGCATTGAAAGTAGAGATTAGTAAGTATGCCATCGACATGAATTTCAATACAAAAGCGCTTTCGATGACGGAGAAGGGTGTCATTTGTCAGACCGAAGCGGGGGAGAGGTTTTTTGCCGCGGATACGGTGATCTACGCCGTCGGCCAAACGCCGCTGCAGAAGGAAGCTGCCGCCTTGAGCCTGTCCGCCCCGGACTTTTATCCGATCGGTGATTGTGTCAGCCCCAAAAACATCATGAACGCGACCAGCACGGCTTATTTTGTGGCTCGTAACATCGGCAGATGACGAGCTGAGGCTTGAATCAACGCGTGACGATACTAATTAAGAGAGGTCGGAATTCCGACCTCTCTTAATTAGTATCGTCAGTATATCAGCCTTTTGCCATTCCTGCGGACAGGGCTTCGAAATTATTCTCGGACTCCCACTGCTTATAGGTTTCTCTCGTAATCATCTTACCGTCAAGGTCGATGCAGGGATATTTCTCGCCGTCTCTTACCCACTCGGGCCACAATGTTTCAGCGGTTGCCCTACCGTCAAGCATTGCCACAAGACCCGTCGCCATAAGACCGGTGAGTTCGGCAACAGAAATCGCGCTCGCGGCGATGTAAACACTGGGCTTGGTTTCTGTCGTTACTTCGTTGATAAAGGCGTCCGACTGAATGCTGACAACCAAAGCGCTGTCTTCCTTTTCCATTGCTTCTATGGAGCGCGTTGCGCCGATAGCCCAGTCATCGACAAGGGTTGCGACAAACCATTTTTCAATTGATGCGTTTGCCGTCATGTACTGTGCCGTCAGGTCATATGCGGCTGTGGTAGAAAATCCGTCGGGATGCGCCACACAGTCGGCGATGAAAATGTTGTTTTTGGCGCCGGGGAACTCTTTTTCAAAGACATCCTGAACGCCAGGAAGGCGATTGTGAATACCGATGACCGGCGAGAAGTCGATAATAATTAACCCGAGCTTTGCCTCGTCAACAGGGTCTTTCCAATAATTCTTATAATTGTCGGTGAGCCATTGCATCATAAGTTTTCCGTTGCCGTATTCACTCTGATTGACGCTGGGCCAGGTGATTTCTCCTGTTTTATCATCGGCAAACGCGGTCGGACAGCCGATGAAATCCACGTCCAATTCAAGGCAAATTTCGCGCGTACGCGATATCAGCGGACCGCTCATGCCGCAGAAAAATCCATCGGCCCCAGCCATCGTCTGAACCTCAAGCTCATTCAGGTACGCGTCATAATCCTCGTTGGCGTTATAAATAACCAGCTCGTAGTTTAAAACCGTTCCCCAATTGGCGAGATTTTCATTAATTTTCTGGGTGTACGTCGTCGACGTATTCAGCGCCATGGAAACGAGCTTGTAGGGATCCCGTGAAAAATGATTCACTTTATCCGTAAGGTAACCGATGGTACCTGCGTCCTGGCTTTCGGCGGGCGCTGCCGAATCAGCGGGGGCTGTCGCCTCGGTTGGGGCGCTTGCAGAAGGAGCTGCCGGCGTCACGGTTGCGGGAGCCGCCACTTGTTTTCCGCACCCAAACAGGGCGAATGCCATTGTGAATGCGAGAGCGATGGCTAGAAATTTCCTCATTTATGTATCCTCCTCATTAATTATAGAATTGACTATAGTATACAAGGCTTTGTAATATCACAAGTATAAAATAGGCTATTTTGCCAAGTCAATCAGTAACCTGCCTTTGTTATGCTGTTTGCTCATAACAATTTATCCTATATCATCAATTAACTCTGTTAATTTCTTTATCTGCGCTGAACAACGATTTTTTTGCCACGCAGCAATGACATACTGGTCGTGGTAAGGTTTAGGAACATGATAAAGCTTTATATCCGACCCAAACCGCTCACGAATATTTGCTCCGCTTATTGCGAAGCCCTTGCCATTCTTGATAGCCAGCTCCAGTGAGAAAAAATTTGGCATGTACACAATTTCTTTTGGCATAAAGCCGATTTTTCTGCAGTTCTCCAGCGCCCTGTTCTCGGCATCCCTCATTTCCGCAGCATAAAGCAGAAACAGGGTCTCCTTATTCAAGCTCTCCACAGGAACATCAATGCTATCGGCCAGCGGGCTTTTTGAAGAAACCGCGATGTATGTATTCAGCTTCTTGATGTTCTTTTCTTGTATGTTCCAATACTTACCGAAGCCCAGAGAATAGACGGCAATGAAATCAAGCTTGCCGCACACAAGCGCCTCGCGTAAATCTTTAAAGCTTAACAGATCAATTTTTATCAGTGTATCGGGGTATATCTTTTCAAACCTTCTGATCACCGGTTTTAAAGCGCCCACGACCTCAGATGAATCCATGCACCCGATACGTAAGATGTTCTCTTCTGTTATATATACTTTGCTTATGTTTTGGGTTATTTCAGTAAGCTTTTCGTATAACGGTTTGAGCTCGGTGTACAGAAATTCTCCGTGTTCTGTCAGATCTACACCCCTATTGTTGCGTACAAACAATGTCGTTCCAAGACTTGTTTCAAGACGCTGAATCCATCGGCTTACAGCAGATTGATTGATAAACAGATCTTTTGCCGCTTCAGATAGATTGAGCTGCTCAGCAACAGTCAGAAAGATCTCAATTTGCTGCAACGAAATATTATTCAATTGCCTGCCCTCCGGTTAATAATCGCAAAATTGCAACAACATTTATTAACTTCCAACGAAAACGGATTGATCTTGGAAAAAAATTTATATAGTATTACCAAAATAATAACACAAAGTATTAG
>JAAYBH010000099.1 GCA_012718935.1 Clostridiales bacterium | reverse complement strand
GCTTCCGTAAATGGTGCGCTTGACTTTTGCGGTGAGTATGTTTTTATCAAGCATTGTCTCTCCCTTATTTCTTTCCCTGCAGACGGTCTACGAGCAAGGATTGTCGTTTGACTGAATCTCTTGTGAACACAGCCCTGTCAATAGCGTTCGGAGCCGCAATAAGGATAACCTTCTTTTTGGCTCTGGTGATTGCTGTATACAAAAGATTTCGCTGAAGCATGATGGATGGTTCGCTTGGCATGACGCAAATCGCCACATCGTACTCAGACCCCTGGGATTTGTGTATAGTGGTTGCGTATGCCAGAGACACGTCGTTAAGCTGGCTTTCATCAATGCGGATTTTCTGGCCGTCTATCAGCAAATCAAGACCCGTTTCATCCGTAGACAAAACAACGCCGACATCTCCGTTGAAGTAAGCATCTTCTGCCGTGTAATTGTTGCGCATCAGCATGACTTTGTCTCCGGTTTTAAACGTGGTATCGGAATACGTCAGCCCTTTTGAGGATGTGTTGATTATTGCCTGGAGCCGTTTGTTTATGTCTTTGGCACCGGTGCCCTGCCTCTTTCTTGCAGGGACAAGGACCTGTGCGGAAAAGACATCTTCGGTTTTGTAATATTTTAGGAACTGCTCCTCAATCACATCCGGGATTTCGTCGTCATCACGCACAAATATCTCGAAATCGTCGCAGGCTGATAAATTGGAATAGCCCTCTCGAATTTTCTTTGCGTTGTCGATGATAACGGAACCCTCGGCCTGCCGATGTGTCTTTTTAAGTGCTATAACCGGAATTACTCCGCTTTCAATAAGGTCGTTTAAGACATTTCCGGTACCGACCGACGGAAGCTGGTCAATGTCACCCGCGATAAGCACGGTTGTGCCGGAGCGAATTGCTGAAAAAAGCAGGTCGGCCACGTCAATTGAAATCATGGACCCTTCGTCGACGAAAAGGAAATCGGCGTCAATGGGATTTGCTCCGTTTTTGTACGTCGCTGTGTTTTCAAAGGGTTTGTACTCCAGAAGGCGGTGAATGGTTGTTGCCTCTCGCCCTGTAGCCTCTTTCATACGCTGTGAGGCGCGGCCGGTTGGGGCACACAGCTTGATGACCCTGTCGGGAAACATCTTCTGATATGCCGCAAGCAGGCCTTTAATGACAGTGGTTTTCCCTGTGCCGGGTCCGCCGGTAATAATGCCGACGCCTCCGGTTTTCAGGAGCTGAAACGCTTCGCGCTGCTGCTCGGCGTATTTTACGCCGCATATCTTCTCAGCATATGCGCAAAGCTCCTCCGGATTACAGTCAACGGGCCGGGCCGTTCTCATCAGTCTGCGAATAGCGTTGGTCGTGTTGACTTCGTTCCAGTAGAGGGATTTCAAGTAAACGCTGTATTTGGTGCCACACTTGTCAACAACACAGCCCTCCAGGCCGTCGTTGATGAAACCATTCATGATGGCCGATGCTACAGCTTCATATTCCGGTGCGTACGCCAGGAACTCCCGGACACCTCTTATGAGAGCAGGAAATTCTGCGTACGTATCTCCCTTGTTGGCTTGAAGCCGGAGCAAGTACCTGGCCGCGGCG
>JAAYBH010000098.1 GCA_012718935.1 Clostridiales bacterium | reverse complement strand
TATTGATGACTTCCGTGAGATTTTTTGAAATCGTATCGTCTTTTTCTATCTTAGCTTTTTGCCTGTCTGGAACTTCCTGTTTTCTCGCGAACCAATACCCTGCTTTTTTCATCAGAAAGCTGAACATAATTTTACTCCGGCGCTTCGATTTCCTTTTTTCTCTTCTCGTATTGCATATTCTTTACAAAACAATGATGAATATATAAGCCAAGTATTGACAGCTCCCATAAACAAACAAAAGGCTTTCGATTGGTTACGAAAGCCTTTTATTTGTTTCCGCTGTTACATTTTATTCCATATTCGCGCTTTTACGGCAGCCTTCGCACGAAAATGTACATATAATACCATCATAATTTACATATATTGGGATGTTGATCATGGAAATAAATAAAATCGTCTGTATACAGAATAAGCAGGAGCAGCATTGGTGCCGATATCTCAGGGACTGGCACCAAATCCCCGTTTTCATCACCAGCGACGGCAGGGAATCACGAAGCGCCCTTTACCACGACGGTACAAGCTTTTTTATCGTCGGCGGCAGCTTGATTAAGGCTTCCAACGAGGGATATATGCTGAACAGGCTGTGGCATGAGGTTGCCCACCTCTTTTACCGGGATGTCTGGAAACCCTGGGATATCCGCTTTGAATACCGCGCGGACCTCGTTGCTGCGGGCGCCACCAGCAGAAATCTGACCTTAAGCCGGCTTTATGCCCTCAAAAAAACAGCCTCTGATCCGAAGGTATCGGATTATCTCGACAAAAGGCTCGAAAACCTGTACGGTACCCCGAATGTTTATACAAAAGAGTCCGCCGTTTATATGCTTGGTCATCTGAAACCCGTCACTGTTTTAAACTAGGCGTTCAGCGGTATTTGCGCAGAAAGGCTCCGCCGGGCGCAAAGGTCAGGTATCTGTCCGGCTCCCGGACCATGCGAAGATTGGCGCAATTCGAGGCGTTCACCAGAGCCGCAAAAACCTCTTGTGATGTTTTTTCCTGATAATTGTTATAATCAAAATTATCCGCCGCTTGATCTGTGTCATTTGATAAAAGTCCAGCTTTATAAACCTTCTCCGTTTTTGCGGCCGTCTCCCGATTGTCACATTTTGTTTCATTCGCTAATTTCCGATGGCTTCCGTTGATAATGCTGGAAAATACGACTTTCATCATACCCGATTCCATTCATTTACGTTCCTTTCGTACTTTTATCTGGCTTTGTCAAGTATTATTCGGATATCTTCCCGTATGGCCTCTTCGGATAAAAATCTGCTTTTAACGACAATCGTTTCGACCAGATTATCCAGCAGGTGAATGAGTGTCCGGATGACGACAATCCAATTGCCGACGTCGCTCAGATGGGGCATGATGCGTTGAAAGTGCCATGGAATCATACTCTTTTCCCATTCATCCATTATCTCGCGCAGCTCATCGTCTCCGTCGAAGGACAGATTGACCTTGACGCCCAGCCGGAAGACCTTCTTGTCATAGTCGCTGAGCTTATTGAGCTTAAAAACGTACTGGGTATAAAACTCCACAACATCCGTACTTTTAATTTGCTTTGAGTGTCTGTCAAGCAGCTCAAAGTAATCTTTTTTTATAATTTCGTGGAATAGTTCCTTTTTGCTGTTGAAATAATAATAAACCATCGGGAGAGAACAGTTGACGTCCTTAGCGATATTTCGGATCGTCGCCCCATGGTAACCGTCGTTATTAAAGTGATCTACAGCAACTGCTTTGATTTTCGCTCTCAAATCGGATTCCATAGTTCACCCTCTTCTTATTTAACGTTCGATAATACTGTACATTAAAAAAATATGAATTGCAAGCCTTTTTTTCAAATTCATACCAAAAATCCCCGAATTTTCATTGGGGATACCCTTTTATTCTTTTTGGAGGACAAACGTGGGGACTAGAACGCCGATCTTGTTGAATGCGGACCCATAATCCCTGTCATCAATTGATTGGCACAGCTTATCGAATACCATCTCAAAGGTCATCGGAGGATTCTCGCTTTCTTTGAGTACAAAAATCCTGCCGTTTAATGTTTTTGCCGCATTTTCCTTCGGCATGCTCTCGCAGCCCCCTTTTTCTGCAGGCTGTCTGCCTGTCAGCTCAATTTTGATATCTTTGTCGGGCCGGAGGCCGCATTTTATGATCGTTGACCTCGCCAGCTCAAAGAGGTTAACCGGCGTTCCCATATCGAGGGTATAAAGCTCGCCGCCATTTGTAAGACTGCCCGCCTCCAGGATAAGCCGGGCGGCCTCCGGTACGGTCATCATATATTTCTCGGTTAACCTGTCCGGAACATAGACGGGGCCGCCGGTTTCGATCTGCCTTTTCATGAGCTGGATAATACTGCCGCCGCTGCCGACAGCTGCTCCGAAACGAACGGCGGAAAAACGCGTGTCTCCCCATTCGTCAGCCCGTTGAATCAGCATCTCGGCGACGCGTTTTGACGCGCCCATAATATGAGTGGAGTTATAAACCATATCATCTGATAACAGAATAAAGCGCCCGACCCGATACTTAATGGCCATTTCCACCATATAAAGGGTTCCCATGACATTGTTCTTCAGCGCCTCCTGGGGATTTTGCTCCAGCAACGGCACATGCTTGTAAGTCGCTGCATGAAAAACTGTCTGCGGCTTGTAAAGAACGAATATTTCCCTCAGGCGGGCTCTGTCCTGTGTGGAGCCGATACAGGCGGTAAACCGCGACTTCGGGTAATTCAGGCTCAGCTCCGTCACAGTTTCCAGCAGTTTATTCTCATTAATATCAAGTATAACGACATGCTTCGCGCCCAGCTGCAGAATCTGGCTGCAAAGCTCGAAGCCGACCAAACCGGCGCCGCCCGCTACAAGGACGGTGCTTCCGGCGATATAGCTGCCTGTTTCCTGCCCGGCAGTCTTCACCGCATCACGCCCCAGGAGTTCTTCAATAGGCACCCCGCTGAAATCCCGTTTTATTGTATCGTGGCTTTTGCGTGCTGCGCCTGCCTGCCTGTTCGTCCCGGTCTTCCTAAGGAATGCCAGTCTGTAGACACCGAGAAAAAAAGAGCAGTACACGCCGAGATTGACGAAAAAACCGATATTCGGCTGTCGCTTAGCGATCAGTATAAGAAAACCGGCTGACATCGCAAGTGAGACGACAAAAGCGCCGACTGACATAAGAATGCTATGGGCGGTATTCTCCGAGATCGGTTTCCGGTATGTTTTCATGACAGCGCCGACGAGCGCCATCAGGATGAGGAGCATTGGCACAACAGCCTGAAAATCGGTATAATTCTCCGAGTTTGAAGCTTCGGGATGACAGAAGAAGATTGATAACAAGAAGCCTGCAATTATGCAGAACGAATCGGCGCAAAAAGTCAGCGTCCTTCTTAAAACATCATTTTTTCTCACGTCATCCCACCTCACTTTCTTTGATATCCGTGCTCACGGCCGCAATTCGTACAGCCTCTATTCGGCTTTTTTGAGCAGCTGCAGAACCTTTTTATAGGTCATGGCCTCTTCCTCAAGCTCCGCAATCTTAGTAACGATCACCTGGATGTCGTTGTCCGATATATCCGGATGATTGGTGCGCGACTTTCTGATCCATCTGTAGAATGTTGATCTGGGAACATTGTATTCAGAACAGATATGATCAATACTTCTTCCTTCGCTGTAGAGTTCCACCATCTGTTTTCTGAAAGCTTCTTTTGACATATCAGATTTCCTTTCTGTTGATTTTTTCATGTTCTTTTTTTGTTTGTCGTCCATTTTCAGTAAAAAAACCTCCTTCACCGAAATTCGGGAAGGAGGCATAAAGTCAAATCCTTCAATTTCGGCAACCGGCTGTCATCGTCAGCGGTGTGTCCCGCTCACATTAGACCCTTGGCTTTGCGTCCCCGTTTTTCAACGGGTTTGCTATTGTCGTTTGAAAATATTTCTACTTGTATTGAAAAATTAGCACATTATCAAACATTTGTCAAGCGTTTTTCTCATATTTTTCTCATTTTCAATATGTTTTCCTACTTTGTGCCATTAAATGGGCTTTTACGACCGCTTATATCATGTATCAGTTTCTCATTTTATCAATTTTTGTCACATTGTCCGGCTGAACAACCGGCACGGGAAGCTTGCCGGCGGATTCCAGCTCGTCGGCAACCTCCTTCAGTCCAAAGCGCTCAAATGTCTTCCTCGTCGGCCAACCTGTCCTTATATCCCAGCCGCGTTTTTCGTAATACAGGTCTACGAGATCGTTCCAATCCTCCCATGTGACCGTTTCTCCCCACGGGTCGGGGTATTGCATGGTCGGAAAAACGGCGTTGACTTCCATATCTCTGTCGCGCCCAAAATTGCGCATCAGAATGGCGCGGAACAGGAGCCTTGAGCGCTCCGCGGCCTCGTCCAGCTCTCCTTCCGTCATTGGAATGCCGGTCGCCGCTGTGAAGGCCTCCGCCTCCATCTCCGGCCAGAAGAGGTCCGGCGACTGCCATTCGCAGGAGGTGACGGAATCCTTGAGCTCCGCCTTGTTTTGATTCATGATGACGCCTTCCACCAGCACCGGGCTGTGGCATGGGTCTTCTCTGAATTGAAGATATTCCTCGAATTTCTGGTGGTGGTGTTCCACCGTCTGACAGTCCCGCGTCGATGTCATCAGCTCCAGCGAGGTGGCAATCCAACCGGCCTTTGGTATCGAGCCTTCAAATCCTCTCCCCTGCCAGTGATAGCTGTGGCCCCAGGCCGTCTCCAGGCTGACTGGGATATCGAGCCGCTTGCCGGGAATGACCTGTGAAAATCGTCCCTTGTAGATCGTATCGCCGAACTTCTCCTTGCCGAGCGTCCGGATAGCCCTCGCCATACCCTCGGCGAAGATCGGGCCGTACTTTCCTTTTCGGTAGGTGATCATATCGAGAAAATATCTGACGAATTCCTCGTTCTCGACGTCAACCTCCATACCGAAGTCCAGATCGTCCAGAAGTCCTTCCTTTTTCGCCATGGAGAGCCATGTCATAAACCAGACGATGACATCCCACTTATCGATGCCGTACTCGTTGCACATGTCCATCATGACGCTACCCTTGTCAAAGTCCGGCTTCCAGTAGTTTACGGTGTCGCCGGGAACCTTCTCAAACAGCTGCGGCATGTACGGGTCGGACATGTCGATCTCCGGCATTTCCATGCTGAGCATCTTGCAGGGCAGGAAATGGTTCTGCTCCGTCTCGAAGCTCATGATTGGCGTCCAGCTGCAGTCCTGCTGGAAACCGTAGGCGAAGATGCCGACGCACTTTTCCACCTGATTTATCCGCTCGTCCGAGAACGCCGACTTCATATTCATCATCAGCCGGCAGCAGTGCTGGTTACAGCCGTGGCTGCAGGCCACCTGACCCCTGAGCCAGCCGCCCTCGACCGGAATTGTATTCTGGTCCATACCGTGGATCTCCTCGCGGATGACGGGGCTCGGGCGCATGTAAGGCTCGCCCATTTTTTTTCGGAGCTCAAAGAGCTTCTTGATATCTGCCGGATAGACGGCGCCCGTTCCGCGGATGGTGATCGCCTTGAGGTTTTTCGAGCCGAGGACGGCGCCGAAGCCGCCCTTGGCCGCAACGTTGTCGTTGGATGTTGTGATGGTCGCGTTGCGCATGAGGTTCTCACCCGCCGGACCGATCACAATGCTTTTGACGCCCTTTCCGTGGATTTCCTCCAGCTTCTTCTGCGCCGGGTGGACAAGCATCCCCCAGAGCGGCGCCGCCGGTAAAAAGTTTATCTTATCGTCTTCTATATATAAATAGGTAGGTTCCTCTGCTTTCCCCTCCAGGATAAAGCCGTCGTACCCGGCAAATTTCAGCTCCGCTCCAAACCAGCCGCCGATGCCACTCCAGGTGTACTGCTCGGGCCAGCTGTTGGGCGAGATGCCGGTGAACACGGTCCTTCCGCCGGTGGGGATCCCCGTCGCCGTTGTGGGCCCCGTCATATAGATGAGCTTATTCTCCGGGTCAAAGGCTTTTGTACCGGGCCTGACCTCATCCCAGAATATCTTATTGCATACGGAACGGCCGCCGATATATTTCGGCACATACCTGCTTGTGGGAATGCTCTCGACGGTTTGTTCCGACAGGTTGATCCGTGCGATCTTACCGACATAACCGTAAAGCTTGTTTTCCATCTACTTTACCTCCTTCGGAAGCGGCGCAGCGGTTGATTTATCGCTTAGCCCGATGCACCGGACTGGGCACCATTCAACACAGGCCGGCCCCTCCGGACGCGTCCGGCAGAGGTCGCATTTTTTTGCCTTCCGTTTGGCTTTATCAGCCGATTTGACCATATTGATCCGGGTGGGGGTGAAAACGCAGGCTTTCGCACAAAGTGAGCAACCGATACATGCCTCCTCGACGATATAGACAATATTGTTCTCATCGATTTTCATGGCCTCGTCTTTTTTCGGGCAGGCAACGTAGCAGGGATGATCGGCGCACTGCTGGCATGCAAAAATGGTATGTATCATCGATCTGTTGTCCCTGTCGACGAATATCCTGTTGTGACAAGGGCTGACGAGCCCGTCGCGCGTCAGGGTGCAGACGACCTCACAGGAGGTGCAGCCGGCGCAGAACGAATAATCCGGAGAATATTGGACGATATGATTGCCGTAAGTCCTTGTATTTTTCTCTTCCATATGAGGCCTCTTTTCCTTATTATACAATTATAAGTATATCGACACAAAAAAAGACTGTCAATGTGATTAATCACAGAACAGATCGCCAAAATCCGTAAGTTTACAACTTTACATTGATTTTCAGGTCAATTATACTTATGGTAAATTCTTATAACTCTTTTATCGTTGAGATATACCTGAAACATAATAAAGGAGAAATGATCATGGGAAGACTTGAAGGCAAAATTGCCGTTGTGACCGGCGCCGGCTCGGGGATCGGCCGGGCGACCGCCATTATGTTCGCGAAGGAAGGCGCAAAGGTCGTTTGCGCCAACCGGAACAAGGACGACGGAAACGAGAC
>JAAYBH010000097.1 GCA_012718935.1 Clostridiales bacterium | reverse complement strand
TGATCGGCAGGAGCCTGTCGCGCAGGAGACCCAGCAGCTTGCCGATCAGCATGAGCACCATCACAAGGCTGATTGTTTTTACAGGATTTTTATTTTTTTCCGCCATATGAAGCCCATTCCGCCGGAAAGCCGGCCTTATGTTAATCGCGGCAGGTAAATAATGCCACATATTTTCTTAGATAACTTAAGTATTTTACCCTAATGTCCATGAGAATTCAACATCAAATCGGACGGATTTCCCAAAACCGTTCCAATCTCACGGGTCAAGTTGAAAAACCTGCCGTTTTTTTGTATAATACATGTAATTCCGCTGCAGGCACATACGACACCCGCATTTTATTAATGAGGTACATAATGAAAAAAATCTTCACCGGCATTTTTGCGTTTATCCTGTCGCTTTGCCTTCTGGCTGAAGCCTCTCCATTTGCCCGGGCTGCGGCGGCTGCTGACGGCGCAGGCACGGTCGTCTACAGAAACACCCGGCAAATCGCCGACAATCTGAGCTTCACGAATACCATCTCGTACATAAACGACTCGGAACGGCAGCAAGCCTTTGAGCTCAGCCTCGGAGGCAAGGGCGACGCGTATCCCATCATAATGGCCTGTGATACGATTTACGGTAGGCTGACGATTGACCAGATGGTTTCCTATGCGGCCAAGCAGGGCAAAAACGTTTTGGCTGCGGTCAACACGGACTTTTTTTCCATGCAGACGGGCGTCCCTCGCGGCATCGTCGTTGAAGACGGCATATATAAATCAAGCCCGGAGCAGAATACGGCGGTGGCCTTTAAGCCGGACGGCAGCGTTTACTTTTCGGACAATCCGGAAGTGACAATCACGCTGTCGAACAATGGTAACAACGCCGCCAATGGCGGCTTGGCTGATATGACAAATTCCGGCCAGACAGTGTCTCTGACGCATTTCAATAAGTTCAGGACAGACTCTGGCGGCCTATACTTGTTCAGCTCAGCCTTTTCAACCGTCTCTACCCGGACAGCGACGCCGGGCTGGTTCGTACGGTTTAAAATCCTCAGCGGCACACCTTCCGTCACCGGAACTCTGACGCTGGAGGTGGCTGAGACGCTGACGTCCGACACCGGCGTACCCATTGGTGACGGTTACCTTGTCCTGACGGCGGGAGACGCAGCCAATCTGGGCGCGGAGTTTTTAAAATTCAAGCCCGGCGACACCGTCACCA
This sequence comes from Clostridiales bacterium, assembly GCA_012718935.1. Classification (GTDB taxonomy): domain Bacteria; phylum Bacillota; class Clostridia; order Oscillospirales; family Oscillospiraceae; genus Sporobacter. The sequence continues at coordinate 5,291 of JAAYBH010000097.1, read as the reverse complement.
TGATAACCTCGTGTTCCGATCCGAATCTGAACGACGCTCGCTGGGCGACGGGCGGCGGCGATATTCTCGTAAAAGATGGAGCGGTCACCGACCAGACGGCCTGGGACAAGGCGATATCCCCGAAAAATCCAAGGACGGCGATTGGTGTCAAGGCTGACGGCACCGTGGTTACCTATGTCTTCGACGGCAGGGAATCGGACCACTCGGCAGGACTCACCCTGAAAAGCCTTGCCGAGGAAATGCTGAAGAGAGGCTGCGTGACTGCCATCAATCTCGACGGCGGCGGTTCCTCCGCCGTCAGCGTCCGTATGCCCGGCCTTGTATCAGGCACCCTTCAAAACCGCCCTTCCGACGGCTCCTCGAGAAAATGCGGGGCGTATTTGCTATATGTGACCGATAAGGTATCCGACGGGAGGATCAAATACCTTGCCATACAGAACGACGGCCCCGTTGTGCTGGCCGGGTCGTCCGTCAGCCTTACATATCTCGGTACGGACGGCGGCTTCAAGCCCGCGGACGTCCCCGGCGACGTCAAAACCGTATCCGGCGGGCTGGGCGCCGTCAGCGGGATGACGTATAAAGCGGGCCCCGTCCACGGCGTGGATAAGGTGGCGCTGTCATCCCCGTCCACAGGAGCGGCAGGCTACGGAACGGTACATATCATTTATGATCCCACGGACCTGGCCGTAACCGCAAACGGCGACGCGGCGCCTGTTAATGGGCTGACGGTCTGGCCTGGCGATACGATCCAGCTCGCCGCCTCGGCGTTCTACTGCGGGCTGCCTGTGGTGTCCGACCCTACCGCGACAAAGTACGCCGTCAGCGGGGATGACGAGGCATTTGGAGTTGGCACGCTGACGGAGACGGGACTCTTTACGGCAGGCTTTTCATCAGGCACGACAGGAGCTTTGAGCGTCACGATCGGCGGCAAATCCGTCTCGATCCCCGTGACGGTCACCGGTTTTAACGATGTGTCAGTTGACCATTGGGCAAAGCCCTCCATAAAGGGCTTAACGGAGAAGGGCGTTATCGCCGGCACCACGCCCACAACCTACGCACCGGACCAGACCATTCGCAGGGGCGACTTTGTGCTGATGCTCTGGAGGGCGGCCGGCAAGCCCGCTGTCGAGGCTCCCGCGTCGTTTACAGATGTAATGCCGGAGGAATACTACGCGGCGGCTGTCGCCTGGGCTGAGTCGGTCGGCATCGCCCAGGGTGACGGTACGGGATTATTCAACCCGACGGGTACGCTGACGCGGGAACAGGCTTTTACGCTCCTGTACCGTGCGCTGGATGACCTGAATATCGCTTATACAGACGCTCTACCCGACAGCCTGGGCGCCTTTAACGACAAGGACAAGCTGTCTGAATATGCTGCCATACCCACGGCGACGCTGGTGAGTATGGGCATCGTTTCGGGGGCATATGGGAATTTGTCGCCGGCGGACGCTATAACACGGGCGGGAATGGCTAAAATATTGTACGGGGCAATGTATTGAGACCGTGTGAATTTACTGATATGAGGAAAGCATATGTTTGTTGACAGAGCATCCATCCGCATCAAGGCGGGGGCAGGCGGAAACGGCGCAGTCTCGTTCCACAGGGAAAAATATGTCCCGGCAGGCGGGCCGGACGGCGGTGACGGCGGCCGGGGCGGCGATATCATCGTCAAAACGGATGCCAACATGTCCACACTCATGGATTTCCGTTACAAAAGGAAGTATACGGCAATGAGCGGCGCTGACGGCGGCGGCAAGGGCTGCACCGGTAAGGACGGAGAGAGCCTTGTTATCAAGGTCCCCAATGGTACGCTCATACGGGACAGGGAGACCGGGGCCATCATCAAGGACATGACAGGCGTGGACACCTTCGTTCTGGCCCGGGGCGGCACCGGCGGCTGGGGAAACAGGCATTTCGCCACCCCGACGCGCCAGGCCCCGCGCTTTGCAAAGAGCGGTCTGCCGGGCGAAGACATGGACGTGACGCTGGAGCTGAAGCTTCTGGCCGACGTGGGGCTTGTGGGCTTTCCCAACGTGGGAAAATCGACGCTCTTATCTGTCGTCTCAAAAGCCCATCCCAAAATCGCCGACTATCACTTTACGACGCTCTTCCCGAACCTGGGCGTTGTCTACGTCGGAGACGGCGCGTCGTTCGTCATGGCGGACATCCCCGGCATCATCGAGGGCGCCTCGGAAGGAGCGGGCCTCGGTTACGACTTTCTACGCCATATTGACCGCTGCCGTCTGTTGATCCATGTGGTGGATGTCTCCGGCAGCGAGGGCAGGGACCCCATCGAGGATTTTAAAGCAATCAACGCCGAGCTGGAGCAGTATTCACCGGAGCTCATGCATCGCCCGCAGCTCGTGGCGGCGAATAAAACCGATATCGGTGACCCTGAGCAAATGGAAAGATTCAAAGTATTTATTAAGGAACAGGGCCTGGAGCTGTTCGAAATATCGGCGGCCACCAATACCGGCGTCCGGGAACTGGTCAACGCCGCTGCGGCGATGCTGGCCCATCTTCCGCCCGTTCTCGTCTACGAGCCCGAATATATCGAAAAGCCCGAGACGGACACGTCTCCTGAGGATTTGAAAATCGAAGTGAATGACGATGTCTGGTCCCTCGAAGGCAAATGGATGGAGCGGCTCGTCCGCAACACCAACTTCACCGACACCGAATCCATGGCCAACTTCGACCGCATGCTCCGCACAAACGGCATCTACGACATGCTCGAACAAAAAGGCATCCACGAAGGCGACACGGTGAGTATATATAATCTAGAGTTTGAATATCGCAAATGACCTCGTTTCGAGCGAACATGCAGTTTCGCCTCCCGTAGGGGACGCCGCCGCCCTCGGCGTCCCCTACGAAGAGCTATATCCCGATAATAATCAACGCATTAAAGTCTTTATCGACAAAAGAGTGCGGAAAACCGATCTGGCAGCGCGGATATTATGATCATATTATCCGTGATGAAAATGATTTTGAAGTAAAATATGAATACATAGAAACAAATCCTTTAAGAAGGATTGATGATCAATATTATGTAAGCAACACTTAATCACCTCACAGTTAATCATCTCTCTTTTCTCTTTGCATCTCTATGCAAAATCACCGCGCTATGCTATAATATCGGTTTATAATACGCAAATCCGACAGATGGGAGCATACATGATGATATCGGAAAAAATGATAAAACTGGCTCAGAACAACAGCGCCATCCGGGCAATGTTTGAAGAGGGTAAAAGGCTGGCGGCATTGTACGGCCGTGAGAATGTCTTCGATTTCAGTCTGGGGAACCCCAACTTTCCGGCGCCGCAGGCGCTGAAAACGGCGCTCCTGGACATATTGAACGGCGAGGATTCCGTTTATGTTCATGGCTACATGTCAAACGCGGGTTATGAGTCGGTCCGGAGCGCGGTCGCCGACGCGCTGAACAAAAAGCACGGGACGGCGTTTACCCTGGACAACATCATCATGTCCGTCGGCGCTGCCGGTGCGCTGAACGTCGTGCTCAAAACACTTCTGAGCCCGGGCGACGAGGTGATTGTTCTCAAGCCTTACTTTGTCGATTACGGTAATTATGTCGCCAATTACGACGGCGTGCTTGTTCCCGTTTTGACAGATCCGGCAACGTTTCAACCGGATGCTGAAAAAATCGCCGCCGCGGTGACGCCGAAAACAAAAGTACTGCTGCTCAATTCGCCGAACAATCCGACGGGTGTCATCTATACAGAAGAGTCAATCCGGAAAGTCGCCGCCGTTCTGGAGGCCAGGCAAAAGGAATACGGCACGTCCATCTTCATTGTCTCCGATGAACCGTACAGAGAACTGGCTTATGACGGGTGCGAGGTGCCGTACCTGACAAAATATTACCGCAATACGATCGTCTGCTACTCCTGGTCAAAATCACTCTCCCTGCCGGGAGAACGCATCGGTTATCTAGCCATCCCTTCAGAGTGCGATGATTACAAGCTCGTATTCGACGGCGCCGGTATCGCAACGCGCATCTGCGGCTTTATCAACGCGCCCTCCCTCATGCAGCTGGCCGTCGCGCGGTGCCTTGGCGAAACCACTGACATCACACCTTATGACGAAAACAGAAAACTCCTGTACAAGGGCCTCACCGACTGCGGTTTCACCTGCGTCTTCCCCCAGGGCGCCTTTTACATGTGGATGAAGACGCCCGTTGACGACAAGGAATTTATGAATGCCGCCAAGAAGCACAATATCCTCGTAGTCCCCGGCGCCTCCTTTGGCTGCGCCGGCTATGTCAGAATAGCTTACTGTACCGCAAAGAGCACCATCGCGCGCGCCCTGCCAGCATTCAAAAAACTCGCCCAAGAATACGGACTCTGTTAAACATATCAATAAGGATTTGAAATTATGGACGAAAAAAAGATCATTCTCTCAGGAATTAAGCCCAGCGGATCGCTGACGCTCGGCTCTTATCTCGGTGCGATCAAAAATTGGGTCGAGCTGTCGGATACGTATAACTGCTATTATATGATGGCCGATATGCACGCCATCACCGTCCGTCAGGAACCGGCGTCGCTCCGTCGGACGACGCTGGAGCAGATCGCCCAGTATGTGGCCTGCGGACTGGATCCGGAGAAAAATGTCATCTTCATCCAGAGTCAGGTACCGGCTCACGCGGAGCTGTCCTGGGTACTCAATTGCTATACCATGTTCGGAGAGCTGTCGCGCATGACCCAGTTCAAGGACAAAGCGAAGAAAAACGCCGACAACATCAACGCGGGTCTGTTTACATACCCGGCGCTGATGGCTGCCGATATTCTCATCTATCAGACCGACCTAGTGCCTGTTGGCGACGACCAGAAGCAGCATGTGGAGCTGACGCGGGACATCGCTGGCCGCTTCAACGGCATTTACGGCGAGGTTTTCAAGCTGCCGGAGCCGTATATTCCCAAGGTCGGCGCGCGCATCATGAGTCTGCAGGAGCCGACCAGCAAGATGTCAAAGTCCGAGACGGACAACGGCGGCTGCATTTGCCTTCTGGATAAGCCGGAGGACATCATGCGCGCCTTCAAGCGCGCCGTCACTGACAGCGATACGGCTGTTCGCTATGATGTCAAGGCGAAACCCGGCGTGTCGAACCTCATGCAGATTTACGCCGTCGTCACAGGGAAGACACTAAAAGCAACAGAGAAGGAATTTGATGGCAAAGGCTACGGTGTTTTCAAGCAGGCCGTCGGCGAAGCCGTCGTGGAGCTCTTGCGCCCCATCCGCGAGGAAGCGGAGCGCCTACTGGCTGACAAGGCGTATCTCGA
>JAAYBH010000096.1 GCA_012718935.1 Clostridiales bacterium | reverse complement strand
TACTGTATTTGGCTCTCCTGGGCGAGATTGAGGCCGCCATTAACAGACTTCCATATGACTAAGATAGATAGATCGATGGAGAGAGGATAACTCCCTTGATCCATCGATTTTCATATATTGATCTGAATGTGTAAACTATATTTGCCAGTGAATCTACACATATTTCCCATTATACTATTGACATTCAGGTTTAATGCCGTTAGACTGGTTATAAAGTCTAACGGCATTAAACTTTGGGGGCGGTTAATTTGGAGGATTGCAAACTGGGCGTTATGGAAACAAAATTTGCGGAGCTTATGTGGGATAACGAACCGATTTCGTCAGGTGATTTAGTGAGGCTGTGCGAAAAGGAATTGAGCTGGAAAAAGTCAACGACTTATACCATGCTGAGACGGCTTTGCGAGCGTGGAATATTTCAAAATGCAGACAGCGTTATCACATCACTGATATCCAGGCAGGACTTTGCGGCCCTGCAGAGTGAGAAATTTGTTGAAGAAACCTTTGACGGGTCGCTCCCTCGTTTTCTTGCGGCTTTTACAAGGAGAAAAAAGTTGTCTAAAAAGGAAATCGACGAGCTGCAAAAGCTCATTGATGGAAATAGAGGGTAACGCTTATGTGGTGCTATACGCTGCTCCCCAAAATATTGAATATGAGCCTTACCGCCGGGATCGTAATCATACTTGTATTGCTTGCCCGCGTGCTGCTGAAAAAAGCACCGAAAATATTCTCCTATGCGCTGTGGGTGGTGGTCCTGTTCCGGCTTCTCTGCCCCATTTCGTTTTCCTCGGAGTTTTCGCTGCTTGGCGTTTTTCATTCTCCGGCCGTAACGGACGGGAGCATAACCTATATCCCGACCGATATAGTTCATACTGAATACCCGCAAGTGGATTTGCCTCTTCCAGGCGTCAGCAAGGCCATAAACGAAAATCTGCCCCAAGGCAGGGAGCAGATCGCCGCAGACCCGCTTGAATTTCCAATGTCATCAGCGACAATGCTGTGGCTTTTCGGCATCATGTCGATGCTCATATACAGCACGGCGTCTTTGTATCTTCTGCGCCGGAAACTCATTGGTTCGGTGCGGCTGCGAGAAAACATCTATCTTGCTGACCATATCGCGACGCCCTTTGTCATCGGTGTGATACGTCCTAAAATCTATCTGCCGTCCATACTTTCAGAGCAGGAACGGGATTATATCATCCTGCATGAGCGGACGCACATCCGGAGGCTTGACCATATTGTGAAGCTTCTCTCGTTTCTGGCGCTGGCCCTGCACTGGTTCAATCCGCTCGTATGGGCGGCGTTCGTTCTCTCGGGCAAGGATATGGAAATGTCCTGTGACGAGGCTGTGATGAAGAGGATGGACGGCGACATCCGGGCTGATTACTCCGCTTCGCTTTTAAGCCTTGCCACGGGCAGAAAAATCGTGGCCGGTATTCCACTGGCCTTTGGCGAGGGTGATACAAAGAGCAGGATTAAAAACGTGATGAATTATAAGAAGCACGCGTTTTGGGTGATTGTTATGGCGGTAATCGCAGTTGCAGCGGTAAGTATTGGTCTGCTGGCAAATCCCCAGGAGGAATACGAAACCTACACGGTGGAGGGAATTAGCGTATCCGTTCCTAAAGAGTACGCCGATCTGGTGGTGGTGGATACCGAGGGGAACGACGAATGGATGCATGAGGTCATCGCGCTGTACTACAAGCCCGCCTATGACGAGCATGTGGACTTCGGCTGGATGTTTTCCATCAGGCGTTGTGATTATGTGCAATGGCTTACAATGCTTAACGAAGCCAGCGACGGAGTATATTTCAAAGCCACCGACGGCGAAAACTACTATTTTTATCATCAGCCCACGGATGTGCAGTGGAGTACGCAGGAGCAATTCGACGAATATAGCAAAATCTGTGATTCTATATCCGTTTCCTATGGTGAATTGGAGGCAATCAGCGGTAGCGCACTATTTTCATACTCCGTGTCCGATATTGAAAAGATTGAGTTTCAGAACGGGAATACGGGAGAGCTTGTGTCTTATACGGGTGAAACGGAAATAAACGATATTATCGAACATCTTAATGCCTTTCGGTATGATAGCATAGAACCGGCGGGAGACGGTTGGCCCTATGCCGTTCGCCTCTGGTTCAAAGACGGTTCCGATATGCAGCGAATTGAGTTATGGCCATCCCGCGCAAGTATTGGAGGAAATCGCTATATTTCATCGGAACAGGAATACTTCCCGCAAGAATGGTTAGAGAAATATAATCCGTCAGCTGCCGTTGCGCCTCTTACCCCCATCTCTCCGAAACTGTCGCCAGACCAGGCTATCGGTATCGGGATGCCACAACTTGATTATGCCGATGACAACATTGTTATATTCCATGGAGATTTCGGCATGTTCGTCTTTGATTTAAAAACGCAAACGATTATCCGTTCGCTTGACTTGGGGCCAATCGGCTGTGACCAAACAC
>JAAYBH010000095.1 GCA_012718935.1 Clostridiales bacterium | reverse complement strand
ACTGAGGCTGAAGGATGATGCGCACATTTTCTGTCAGCACCCAGGGCGCTCTTTCGAGAATGCCGGCAATCGTCTCTCCGCCCATACCGGCGATAATAATTGTGTCAAGGCCCGCTTCCTGCAGGCCGTCAAGTCCGTCAGTCAGTCGGAATTCAATCCGGTCATCGACGCCGTACTCTACCGAAGACAGCTGCGCACGTGCCAGCGGTCTCTTCCTGATATCTGCTGCGATGATCCGCCGTGCGATATTGTGCTGCGCCAGATAAACCGGGATATAACCGTGGTCCGTGCCGATATCCGCGACGGCCGAACCCTGCTTGACATAAGCGGCGATTGCTTGAAGCCGCTTCGATAGCTCCAGATATTTCATATCAAACCTGCATATAAAAGCGGGGGACGCGTCCCCCGCTTTCAGCTTCTGCATTCAAGTTATTCTTTAACGTATTCTTTGAGCTGCTCATAAAACTCATCGAAGTCGACGCCGTGGACCTCGCAGGCTTCACCGAGCGTTTCACCGCTGGCCATAGCGCAGCCGAGGCAGTGCATGCCGATGCCGTGAAACAGAGGGGCCGATTCCGGCGCGAGATCTAAAATATCCGCAATGATCGTATCTTTCGTAATTTGTGCCATAATGACAGCCTCCATAATGTTTTCGATATATTTATGCCTTATTTGGGGCTATTATATCCGATTCCAATTCCGATTTCAACAGGTTAATTAAAACTTCTCCAGAACGTATTTTCTAATATCAGCCTGCTAAAAAGCGGACAAGAGCCTAAGCCCTTGTCAGAAAACTCTTTCGCTTTTCTGCAACAGGACTTAAGCTCTTACAAGTCATACTTTTCAGACCACTTGTTATCCGATGATCGAAACGTCTTATGCTCTGAAAGACTTCGGGCTTATGCCTCTCTCATCTTTGCAAAGCAGTCGCTGCAGTATACCGGCCTGTCGGATTTGGGCTCGAAGGGAACTCTCGCCTCATTGCCGCAGGAAGCGCAAACAGCCGTGAAGTACTCTCTCGGTCCGCGTGCCGCATTTTTACGCGCATCACGGCAGTTTTTGCAGCGCTGGGGCTCGTTCTGGAAGCCGCGCTCCGCGTAAAACTCCTGCTCGCCTGCGGTGAATATGAACTCAGCACTACATTCCTTGCACACCAGTGTCTTGTCCTCGTACATTTTGAAACCTCTCTCTTGACAAAAAATATCATACCCATTCGGGCTTTTTATTTGCGCTCAGCTTTCACTGATAATCGCCGTTTTTTAATAATTGTGCAAGCTTTTTCCTGATTCGTTGCACAGCGTTATCGACCGATTTCGGGGTTTTATTAACGTTGACGGCCATTTCCTCATAGGACATGCCCTCTAAATAAAGCCCGAGTACTTTCGATTCAAATCGAGACAGAGAGCCATATAGACAATCTGTTATTTCATTAACACGCTCTCTCGCTATCACAAACTCTTCAGGATCACGCAAAAAAGACATCCCTTGGGTATTGCTTTCGTCAAGCTCCGGAGATTCTAAAGACACGTAATCGTTCAGCGGATTATGCTTGAATCTTGTTGCTGACTTAATGGCGCTGATAAGCCGCCTTCTGATGCAAAACTCGGCATATGTCTTGAACTTAACATCCTTCGCGGGATCGTAGTGCCTGATCGCAGATAAGAGGCCGAGCAGCCCTTCCTGAATGAGATCCTCGCTGTCACCGCCGACCAAAAAATAAGGACGCGCACAAATTCTGACGAGCCGGCTATAATCGATGATCAGCTCTTCTTCCGCGCTTGAGTCGCCGGAAGAGGCCATGCTCCAAAGCTCCGCATCGCGGTTATTATTTGAATTATTCATAGTAATACCGAATTGGAATTAAATCACACTGTCAAAATTATAGAGAAAGACCACCGTTCTGTCAAGTATTTTGGTTAATATTTTTAACATTTTATTAATATTTCGTCAATTATATAGCTATTATATCTTAATAAGACAGATTGCCGGCGACATTCCATGCCTGCACAGCTGCCTGTCACTAGAAACTGAGCTGTTCATTTCCTGCAAAAGACAACCCCAAATGCTCATATGCCAGCCGCGTCACGCACCGCCCGCGCGGCGTCCGCGTCAAAAAGCCCTGCTGCATCAGAAACGGCTCATAGACATCCTCCAAGGTGATCGGCTCCTCATTGATTGTGGCGGCGATTGTGTCAAGCCCGACCGGCCCGCCACCATAGTTTTTGATAATGCTTGAAAGCAGTCTCCTGTCGATGGCGTCCAATCCTGTGCGGTCGATTTCCAGATGCGTCAGCGCTTCGTCGGCCAGCTTTTTTGTAACGACACCGTCGGCAATAACCTCGGCAAAATCCCGGACACGCCGCAATAGCCTGTTGGCAATCCGGGGTGTCCCGCGGCTGCGGGAGGCAATCTCCGAGGCACCTTCCGGTTCTGTGGGGATACCCAGAAGCCGGGCCGAGCGCTCGACGATCACCCTCAGCTCTTCGGGCGTATACAGCTCCAGCTTGAGGTCGATACCGAACCGGTCGCGGAGCGGCGACGAGAGCTGGCCGGAGCGCGTTGTCGCTCCGATCAGGGTGAAGTTCTTCAGCTCCAGGCAAATCGATGTCGCCGCCGGACCCTGGCCGATAATGATGTCCAGCTTCTTGTCTTCCATCGCCGGATAAAGAATTTCTTCAATAGCGCGGTTCATCCTGTGGATCTCATCGATAAACAATATGTCGTTTTCATTTAGATTGGTGAGGAGCGCCGCCAGATCCTTCGGTTTCTCGATGGCTGGTCCCGAGGTCTTGCGGAGCGTCACACCCATTTCGTTGGCGATGATGGCCGCCAATGTTGTCTTGCCGAGCCCCGGGGGGCCGTGCAGGAGGACATGATCCAGAGGTTCGTTCCGCCGCCGCGCGCCTTCGATAAAGATGGCCAGGTTCTTTTTCACCTTTTCCTGCCCGTTATAATCAGAAAGCGTCTGAGGGCGCAGCTTCCCCTCTCCGTCGTCCTCGCGGATGAACGAGGTGGTCAGCAAAATTTCGTCGTCCTGCGCTTTGCCGCGCTTTTCATCAGTGTAGTCAATACTCATAGTAGCTGCCCCAATCCAGCGGTAATTATAGCGCCCGGCTTACAGGCTGTTCTTCAGCACGTTCCGGATGATTTCCTCCACCGACAGCGCTTCCGTTTCCAAACCGCGGAGCGCCGCGGATATCTCACTTTGACTGTAACCCAGGACAGCCAAAGCCGACGACGCGTCCGTGAGCTTGCTGCCCGGCATACCCGCCGCATCAGGTACGGGGCTGTACCCGGAGACCTTCAGACCTTTGGATTCCTTTGCAATTTTGTCCTTAAGCTCCAGAATCACGCGCTGGGCAAGCTTTTTGCCGACGCCCGGCGCCAGGGTGAGCGCCCGTTCATCCTCGTTGATGATGGCCAGGGCCAGGGTCTCGGGCGTACCTGAGGACAGGATCGACAGCGCCGCTTTCGGGCCGACGCCGGAGACCGTCAGAAGCTGTTCAAAAAAACGCTTTTCGCTCTGGTCATAAAAACCGTAAATGTCAAACGCGTCTTCCTTGATGTTGCAGTATGTATAAAGGCGCGCTTTCTTTCCCGTCTCAAGGCGCGACAGCGTATTCATGGACGTATGGCAGGCATAGCCCGCGCCGCCGATATCGACAACGGCGAGATTCTGTTCAATGATTGTGATTGGCCCTTCTAGATAGTGGAACATATATTGCCTCCGTTGATGTTTAATAGCGAGCCTGATACGCGCGCATGACAGATCGCTATTGCCAGCGCGTCGGCAGCATCGTCCGGGCGCGGGGGGTTGTCCAGCGATAGCAGCCGCCGGACCATCTCCATGACCTGCTTCTTTCCCGCCCTGCCGTATCCGGTAACCGTCTGCTTCACCTGAAGCGGGGTGTATTCAAACATCGGAATCCCGCGTTCCTCACCGGCCAGGATCATCACGCCGCGCCCATGGGCAACGGAAATGCCTGTTTTGAGGTTCGTGTTGAAAAAAAGCTCCTCGACGGCGATCGCGTCCGGTTTATAAATGCTGATCAGCTGGCAGCTATCGTCATAAATCTGCTTGAGCCGCAAAGCAAGACGGTTGCCCGAAGCTGTCCGGATAACGCCGCACCGGATGAGCGTCTGGACGCTCCCTTCCGTTCTGATCACACCGAATCCAACGGTAGCGATTCCTGGATCCACTCCGAGAATGACCATATATCACACACACCTTCATTTTTCGCACCGCACTGACTCCAAAAGACTTCATATAATAATCCATGAGGCATATGCTGTTCTCATTGTTTATTATTTTAGCACAGGCGGGCACTCTGTGGCAACACCATCCCAAAGGCGCATTTCACACTATCAAAGCCGTCGCATAAACTATATTGAAGCAAATCACACCCACAATTTTCATCAAGGAGGAAAACAAATGCCAGATCGGGTTTTACCAGGCCCCGTACAGGATAACTCCTGTATCAGAGAGGCTGTTTGCGTTCATACACGAAAGGTTTATGATTCCTGTAAAGAGTAACAATGTGCAGGATAGAACTCTTTATTGCCACGCCGAGGTATGAAAAGAAGAATAATAACCATAACAGCCGTATTTACATTTGTACAGTATTAACAAGTTTTTTTTACATTTTGCACAGTATATGTTGAAATCGTAAGTATTTTGTATTATTGTGTAATTAGTATGTTACAGAGGTGATCGTGAAATGTTTACAAAAAATATAGTACTGGAAGCGCTGCAGCAATACCGCGGTTCACATTATCTGTCGAAATCCGTCAACCCTGTATTCAGATGGCTCTCTATGCTTCCGGACAGCCCGGATGAAATGGAGTGCGATATTCTGTACATATGCCTGCTTTCAAAGGCAATAAAACGCAATACAGAAACCCCGGGGTATTATTATGCCTGCATTCGCGACATCTTTACAGACGAAGCTGAGGATGCCCAGGCTCTTGCCGGTGTCATTGTGATCAACGAAATCAAAGAGGTCTCATGGCTTTTTAATGTTATACAAAAACGTTTTTTGGAGATCAGCAGTTGGGTAGGTAAAATGAAAGATGCGCTCATCGATCACTGTGATTATCAGCAGCTTGTTGAACTCTGTGAACCGATATTCAATAATTTCATATCAATATTTGACTCGGCCTATTCTCTGCTGGCTTACACGAAAAACATCACCTGCCGCGACCCTGTCAACATTGCCATGTTGGAAAAGGGTTATCATTCCGATGAGACATTGCAGAAATTCAGAGACAGAAAGCGCTTTGAGGTCTACGAACACGAGCAGGGTGTGGTCATCAGCCCGCCCGGTGTCATAGCCCAGTGTGAAATTGTAACCAAATGGTGCCGATATGGAGGTGAGTTGCGTCTGCAGGTCGTCATGGAATGCAGCCAGACGCCGATGTCACTCGCTTCCGTTGACTTGTTTGAAATCTTCATGGGCCATATAGAGATTTGTTTTCTCAGGCAGCAGCGCACGAACCCGTCGCAAATCTACAGCTCCCTGCTGACCGAAATGCTCAATGGCGATCTGGATAACCCTTTTATTATTGCTGAGCGCGCAAAAGCCGCAGATATCCCCTTTTCTGGACGCTTTAATACTTATCGCATCGTGTTTGAAGATAACTCCACGATCCTTGTCGGTCGCTTTGTGCAGGAGCTTATGACGTATCTGCCGAAAGCGAAGATCATCGCGCTTAAATATGAGGTGATCGTACTCAATATCTACAATCAGCAAAGAATAAAAAAGCAGTCTTTAGCCAACTTAACAAAATTGACTTCTCTGCTTGAGAAATACGATGCCATGTGCGGTGTAAGCGAAGAATTTTCATCCCTGGCTGAACTCAAGCACGCCTATACTCAGGCGACACGCGCGCAAACACTCGGAGTGCAGCTGCGAACTCTCGGCAACTATTGGAGCTTTGACAGGGATGTGTTTGAAGCCACTGCCATCGAACGAAACGGCAACATCTTTTACTATGACAATGTTTTTCTTTACCTCTCGCTTCATTTTGCACAATCAGGGTCGTTCGACGCGTTCTATAACACCTTTTATAACAGAACTCTGAAAAAATTAATTGAATACGATAAGGAAAACCATACGAGGCTTGTTCAGGTATTATACGCGTATCTCGTGACCGAAAGGCGTCCGACAGCGGCGGGCAAGCTTCTCGGTATGCACAGAAACAGCGTGTTGTACCATGTTTCACATATTGAAGAAATAACAGAAATCGACTTGAACGACTACTGGGCGAGGCTGAAGCTCTCGCTGGCATTTCATTTCTTCGAGCTTAAAGAATCAAACAGGCTTTTTTATACCCCCGGCGGAGATAGTTCGGTCAAAAGCGACAAAGGTTGAAAGGATTGATGAAATAAGCAAGGAAGCGCAGATGCTTTTTGTCATATAAAAAGAGAGAATTTTGTGGATCAGTGCAATCCTGGCGCCGGTATGGGCCACATTTTGTGTAAAACGTAAAATAATACACCCTAAAATATTACGGTGCGGATATGACAGAAGGAGTGAGAAATGTTACAATGAACATCAGATGGGTTTGATGATGGTGTGGATTCCCCGTTCGGCTGCAGGCTTGGACGGCCACAATCAAAATCAAATAAAGCCATTAGCCATTATATTAAATCTAGGAGGATGTAAATGAAAAGGATTCTCGCGTTATTGTTAGTGTCTTTGATGGTTATTTCACTTGCCGCATGTGCAAAGACAGAGTCAGCCAACAACAGTCCACCGCCGAGTTCACCTGCTTCTACAACCGGTACGAACACCGCTTCACCGCCTCCCGCTGAAACACCCGATGATTCTGGCCCCATCAAAAATCCATCGGCAAACGCGAACACCATCGGCTTTTTCACGGATGGTGTCGACCCGAATTCCAGAGATACATATGAAATTGTCTTTGCCTATATGAGGCCGATGGCACTGTTCCTGAATATCAGAGACGCGATGACTTCGATGGAACCGGTATTCAATCTAAAAATCACTGATTACTGCGCAAACAGCGACATCGACGAAATGATCCAGAATATCCAGATCTTCGCCGACCAGGGGTATGACGGTTATATTATCGTTATCGACGCGTCAGCCAATATGCGTATTAAAGAGGTTCTTGATGAAACCGGCCTGCCGTATATTGACATCCTGAACTCCGTTCGCGATGAGAGCGGCAGTGCAGTCGTCCATTGCATCGGCATGGAAGGAATCACGATCGGCAGAGAAATGACGAAGTGGCTTT
>JAAYBH010000094.1 GCA_012718935.1 Clostridiales bacterium | reverse complement strand
TGTGGCCTCTGGCGATGTCCTCATAAACCTCCAGCTCATTGAAAAACCGGTCCACATACCCGCACAGATTATTCATTTAACCACACACCTTCCGTCACATCTCGCTAAGGCTCTTGATCTTTTCAATGGCGGCAGTTCTCGACTCGCCGGCTTTGACGCCGTTTTTCTGCAGGAGGTAACCAAATTCCTCGTCAAAAGCGTCGATCTTCCGCCGGATGCCGGGCGCGTGCCGGGTGAAGATCGCCTGCCTGAAGCCCGAGGTCGTAGTCCGCGAGAAAGCCTCGGAGGAGAACCAGTCGCCCACAAGGGTCACCGTTTCATTGAAATCCAGGCCGGCATCAAAGGCGATATCGATTTTGTCGTCGGGCATCGATTCGATGAATTCCAGGAAGGTCTCCAGCCGTTCAACCCGGGCTGCTTTGACGTAATTCTGAACGATCAGGTCGGGGTTGACGACGAGCCGGCAGCCAGCCGCCCTGGCGTGTGTCTCCAGGACCCGCCGCTCCTCCAGCTGGCGCCGGCAGTGGAAATCGTTGTTCTGCACGCCGTTGTTGTACCGCCGCGCCCAGCGCGGGTCGGTGATCGGCACGCTGGGGATCTGGAAGGAGCTGAGCCCGCCCCGCTGACGGATCGTGGCGTACTGGTCAAGGCTGATGATTTCATCCGCCAGCCTGACAATCAGCTCCGCCCGTTCCTCCGCCTGCTCCGTGCAGCAGTAGGTGGAAAGGGACGGATGGTAGCTGTGCTGCACCAGATTGTCGATGGCCTTATAGGTCAGAAAGTGCTCGGCGCCCTTCAGCGTCTCGTCGAGGGTTATCGCGTGCAGCTGAGAGATCATCTCGCCGGGCAGCTCACCGATGGAGATGGGGATGATGGGCACATGCAGCGCCTTGGCATAGCCGATCTCCTGATGCACCCAGCCCCTTTTGTTTGATTCGGCTGTGATCACCGGAATAAACACATGGGCGTGGGCGATATAATTCTCGATCTGCTCGTGAAAGCCGTAGCCGAAGCTGAAGCTTCTATCCCATACGGGCGTCAGCCCGTTCTGCTCCAGAATCGCCGATATCTTCAGCACATAGTCGATGTCCTTATGGGAGTAGCTGATAAACACTCTGTAATTTCTCATGTCCATACCGCCTTTTCCATCAAGGTCTCCGTATGTATTCATGTCATTTTATCACTGTCGGCAGGCAGTATCAATACTGCGGTATTAATACCGCACCGTTGTCTTGGTCTGCTCTCCGGGATTGACAACATATATGAAAAAGAATAATATTGGCGTATATTGTACTCTGTGTCATAATGCCATAATTTGTAGGAGGAAAAAAATGAGACTGAAGACATTTCGCACACTGCTGATCCTGGTCCTGGCGATGGCACTGGCCTTCACCTTCTCCGCCTGTGGTAAGAAACCCGCCGAATCCAAAACCTTTGAACTGACCCTGTCCATGCATGACCCCGTCACCTCCAGCAACGGACTGTACTATCAGGGGTGGGCAGACGCTATCAGCGAGGCAACCGACGGTCACGTAAAAGTGACTATTCACGGCAGCAGCACGCTGGCCTCGGCCGCCGACGTGGGTGCCATGGTAGAATCCGGCGGCGTTGACATCGGCTGGGTGTATACCTCGTTTTATAAGGGCCAGTTCCCGCTCTCCGACGTCCTCACGCTGCCGCTTTCCGGCTTCGGCGATCCTGTGGTCGGCACGAATGTGCTGTGGGACCTCTATGAAAAGTATCCCCAGCTGGCTGCCGAATGGGACTCCTTTAAGCTTTTGAACCTGTACGCCAATCCTGGTATGATCTTCTGCAGCTCCGGCAAGCCCATCGATTCCGTGGACGACCTCAACGGCCTTGTGATGCGCACACCCGCCGGACCCATCACCGATTATGTAACGAAGCTCGGGGCCAGCCCCATCGTGATGCCGCCCCCCGATATTTACGAGGCCATGCAGAAGAACAACATCAGCTCCTATATCTTTGAGCCTGCAGGCATCACTAACTTTAAGCTCCAGGACGTCACCGAATACTTTACCGACCTGCCCCTGTATGACGGCGCCTTCGGTCTTGTCATGAATATTGACAAATGGAATGCCCTGCCCGCCGAATACCAGGAAGCCATTATGAGCGTCTCCGGCAAGACCGGTTCCCTCATGGCGGCAGAGGATTTCAAAGCCTCCGCCGATGCGGCGAAGAAGGTTATATCCGACGCCGGCTGCACCTGGGTCACCGTCTCCGACGCCGAGCTTGCCGCCTTCCAGGCTGCCGCGGACGAAATCAACGCCGCGTGGGCCAAGGGCATCACCACCGATAAGCTGGACGGACAGGCGTTTCTCGATGAAGCCATTGCATTGGCGGGGAAATACGGCTCCTGATCCTGCGCGCGGATTGTTTCATATCCCGACTGCTCAATACAGTCGGGATATGATTTGACAGACCACACGATACTAACGGAAAGGAAACGGACATTCAATGGCACCTGAACTCATCGGCATACTCGGTATCGTCGTTTTTCTTGTGCTGATATTTCTGGGCATGAATATCGGCCTGGCGCTGCTGCTGATCGGTTTCGCGGGGTACGCCCTTGTCCTGAACCCCGCGGCCGCCATAGGCCTCTTGCGCACGGTCCCGGCTACCCAGGCCAGCAACTACGCGCTCATCGTCATACCTCTTTTTATCCTGATGGGCAACTTTGCTTACCATGCCGGCTTGTCCTCGGCCTTGTACAATGCCGGCAACAAGTGGCTTTCCCGCCTGCCGGGCAGCCTGGCCTGCGGCACGGTCGCAGCCTGCGCGGGCTTCGGCGCCATCTGCGGCTCCTGCGCCGCCACCTGCGCGACCATGGGGACCATCGCACTGCCCGAAATGCGCAAATACGGCTACGCCGACAGGCTGTCCACCGGCTCCATTGCCATGGGCGGGACTCTTGGCATCCTCATTCCCCCCAGCACGCCGATGATCCTTTACGGCATCATGGCCCAGACATCCATCGGCGCGCTGTTTGCCGCGGGCGTTTTGCCCGGCATCATGATGGCCATTCTCAGCATCATCACCATCGTCCTCATGTGCCGGATTAATCCAAGTCTTGCCCCCGCGCCGTCAAAGAGCACCTGGAAAGAGAAATTTGCGTCCCTTAAGGGCCTCGTCGGCGTCATCATCCTGTTCGGCGCCGTACTGGGCGGCATGTTCTCCGGCTTCTTCTCCGTCAACCAGTCCGCCGCCATCGGCGCGTTTCTGGCGATCATTCTGACGGCGATCAACAAAAGGCTCAACTGGCAGACGATCAAGGCGGCGTTGATGGACACCGTCACCACCTTTGCGATGACTTTTCTAATCCTGATCGGCGCCAGTGTGTTCGCCGGCTTCCTGACCATTACGAAAATCCCCATGCTGCTAGCAAGCGCCATCACCTCCGCGAACCTGCCCTTCGGTGTCGTGCTCCTTTTGATGACGGTCGTTTACATCATCCTGGGCATGATCATGGACGAGCTGCCAATGATCATGCTGACGGTACCCATCTTTTTACCCATTATCCAGAGCTACGGCTACGATTTTATCTGGTTCGGTATCTATATCATCCTCGTGATGGAGCTGGGCGCCATCGCGCCGCCCGTGGGTCTCAACTGCTTTATCATCCAGGGCGTCTCCAAGGATATCTCGCTGGGGACCATCTACAGGGGCGCGCTGCCCTTTACGGTCACAATCCTCGTAGGGATTGTGATCATCACGATATTCCCCCAAATTGTGCTGGTCCTGCCGAATCTGATCAGGGGGGGCTGACAAAATGATAAAGCTCGGAAAAATCATCGATAAGGCGACATTTGTCGTGAGTCTTATCAGCTACGCCGGCGTCGTGGCCATTATGCTGCTGAATGTGGCGGATGTGCTGCTGACGAAGCTCGCGACAAGTCCGATCAGCGGCTCTTATGAGATCACGGAGGGCCTGCTGCTCTGCACCGTTTTTGCCTCGTTTGCGTACGCCCAGTCAAAAAAGGCGCATATCAACATGACGATCCTCATAAACATTTTCCCAAAGGCCCTTAAATTCCTCATTTACGGGCTGATGGGGCTTTTATCGGCGGGCGTCGCTTTCATTGTCGGTTATGCCGCCGTCCTGCAGGCCCTCAGCGCCATCGACAAGGGGACGGTCACCAGCGTCCTGATGATCCCCATGTACCCGCTGTATTATATCGAGGCCGGGGCGATGTTTATTTTCACCCTGTCCCTTCTCTATGACGCCGTTTTGTCCTTCGTGGCGATGTTCAGTAAGAAGCACGAGGAGATCGTCACCTCCACCTGGACCTTATAATGCCGGTTTCCGTCATTACGAAAATTTATATTATGGGAGGCTGCAGTCATGGATCAGGCACTTGAAACACGTTTGGGTACGCTGGAGGACGCCGTTGCGACTCTTAAAAAGCAACTGGACGAAAAGGACCGGAGAATCCGGGACCTGGAGGATATCGAGGCCATCAAACGCCTCCAGTGCGCCTACGGCTACTATCTGGAGCACTGGATGTCAGAGGAGATCATCGACCTGTTCGCCGACCACCCGGAGACGCTGGCGACTTATGTGGAGGGCACATATCTGGGTCTTAAGGGCGTGCGCCGGTATTTCGGAAAAATGCGTTACGCGCCGCCGACGTTTTTGCACCAGGTGATGCAGATTTCGCCGGTCATCACCTTGAGCGACGACAGAACCCGGGCCAAAGGCCGCTGGTACGGCTACGGCACCGTCTGTTCCGCGCCGGTGGACGGCAAAATCGATCCCATGTACATGGCCGTCATTTATGAAATGGAATACATCAGGGAGAACGGCGTGTGGAAGATCCTGAAGCTCGAGTTCCAAATGCACTACGCCTATAAGACCCTTCTGCCCTGGACCGCCCCTGCAGCCAAGCCGGCGGAAAATTCCGAGCCGCCCCGGGATGAAATGTCCGACATGAAGCTCTCCCCCGACATCTGGGCCGACTACAACACCCAGTACCCCTCCGGCTACATCTATCCCATGCACTTCGTCCACCCGGTGACAGGCAAGGTGACAACCGAAAATGACTACAACGCCAAGCTGAAGCTCGTGCCGAGCCCCTTTAAGCCGAAATAAGGGAAGAAAACAAGAAAAGCTGTGAACCGTGAGGCTCACAGCTTTTTTATTTTATTACGGCGGCGCGTGCGGAGCGTGGATTCCCGCCTTCGCGGGAATGACATAAAAATTCGGGCAGGCGCGGCGCGGAAAAGGAACGGCGGGTTTGGAACCCGCCGCTACGGCCTGTGATGCGGTGTGCCGTAGGGGCCGGTTCCAAACCGGCCCGAACCTTATTGGCGTGACGCAGTGCGGGAGAATGCGAATGCGGGAGCGGCGGGAGCAAGCCCCCGCCCTACAGTTTCCATGTGCGAAGCACCTTTCATATGCATAGCATATTTCATCGTGCGGAGCACGATTTCACTTACCTGGAGGGTAAATATCATCGAAAAAGCAGGAGCAGAGCGCTTGCCCTACTCTCCGAAGATTGACATGAAGGTCAAT
>JAAYBH010000093.1 GCA_012718935.1 Clostridiales bacterium | reverse complement strand
AGTAGCTTATCCCGCCAGCCACTCCTCACCCCGACGGTACAAATCCTCAAGGGCTCTGCCGCCGCTCAGGCGCGGGACGTCTTTATTGACCGTATAGCCGGCTTTTGTCTGGAGATAGGCCAGGTGCCGGTATTCGATGGGGAACTGATTCAATATGCCCTCGTCCAATACGATTTTTTCATTCGTACCCACGGGATCGAGCCGGTCCTTGTCGCAGATGGTCTCCCGGCTATATAGACCCCAGCGGCCGCCGCGCTTTTCCCACATGTCGAAGTGGCGGGCATAGCTCGTCACGTCGCACAGGACGCCGTCCAGGTTTGCCCGCTGCAGGATGATCATCTTCGTCATGGATGTGGCCCGGTTGCCGCTAACCTCAATGGCGCTGCCGCCGAGGATATGGAGGATGTTGAGTCCGTGCTTGACGCCCTCCTCCGTCATGCGGATGAAATCTTCGTAAGAGCCTTCCGTCCAGGTGGCCTTCATCCGTCCGTCTTTGTGCCAGACGGTCCGGAATTTGTCCCATAAGAGCGCGTCCCTGTAAACGGCCCACCGCTCGATGAGGTCCCTGATTTTTGTCACATCCGTAATATGTTGATCCATTGACAGATACCTCCCGTTATCGGCCCGGCCCCCGGGGCGCGTCGTCCAGAAATGCGACGGGGCCGCGCCACGCCTTCTTCACCTGGGCGTGGGACGGAGTGTCGCGCCAGCATTTGACGGTCAGCTTGTTACAGTTGGTAAAGGCGCCATAGGAGATGTACGTCACTGTTTTGGGAATGAAAATCAAGATGAGGTTGACGCAGTTGACGAATGCCGTCACGTCAATGCTTTTAACGCCGTCGGGGATGATGACTGTCTCCAGCGACCGACAATCCGCAAAAGCCTGGGGCCCGATGTTTATAATACCGCCCGGAATTGTCAGGACGCGGGCCGAGCCGTAATACCGTATCAAAGTGTCGCCGCTGATTTCAAAATCTCCGTTCCGCTCCGGCACCGGTGCCGCAACGGGTGCGGCCGGCGCCGCGCTGCCTGTCTCAGCCGGGGCTGCCGCCACGCCACCGCCGCTTCTGGCGGCCGCGGGCAGCGCGCTCATCAGCCGCTCGTAAAACTTCCGCTTATCGAAAATCGCCGTTTCCGGTATGGCCTGCAAATCGCCCAGCTGCATCTCCAGTCCCAGCGGCAGCTCGGTTTCAGCGATATATACGCACACCATATGCTTCCTTTTGCCGACGGCAAAGACAATTTCCTTCCGGACGTTGTGCGAGTCCGCCGCCTCTGGCGACATGAATACGAGGAAGGTCGCCGCGTTGTTGAGCGCCGACGCGATCTCACCCGACCAATCGGTGCCGGGGTCGATGCCCTCGTCGTACCAGATTCGGAAGCCAGCGTCATGCAGCGTGCGGACATGCGCGAAAACGATGTCGGAATTCTTGTGCGCGTAGCTCACAAAGATATACGGGTCGCTGCCCTTATACGCGTCAAACGGTGGAATGAGACTTGTCATAATTTATGCCTCCCGTGCCGATGAGCCAAGTGTGCTGCCGGGCAGTGCGTCCCTGAGCCGCTCGTAAAACTTGTCTTTTTCACTGAAGCGGTATTCCGGTATCGCCGTCGAATTTCCCAGCTGCAGCTGAAGTCCGGGCGGCAGCCTTGTCTCTCCGATATAGACGCAAATAATCTGCTTTTTTTCCGACAGCGCAAAGCTGAGCTCCGCTTTTACATTATGAGCCGCCGCCGCGTCCTGCGAAATAAACGCAAGGACGCAGGATGCCCCGGCCAGCGCCGTTGCCGTCTCTTCCGGCCATTCGGTACCGGGGGCTATATCCTCGTTATACCAGAGCCGGAAGCCTGCGCTGCGCAGCTTTTCGATGTGCACGCGGACGGTATCCGCATTTTTATGGGCGTAGCTCACAAAGATATATGGTGCATCTCCCTTATCTGCGACTGGCGGCGCCGGTGCGGGTGTGAATCCGTCCCCGGACGCAGGCACAGACACAGCCGCCGGCCCCGCCGTCTCACCGCTCTCGTAAATCCCCATGCCGATCATTTCCAGCAGCTCGGGGATGTTGCGGATGGTGTCGCGGTCGAGTTCCTTGATCTCCTCGGTCAGATCGTCGTAGGGGACGATATAGGGGCTGATTTTTTTATCAACATCCTTTTTTTCGCCGTAAACCCAGCCGGAAGAGACGCGCTCCCTGACCCACTCCTCGTGCTCGAATTCTGCCAGCGCTTCAACGATATCCCCGGGGATCTCTTCGATCATATTGCCGGGGCTGCCCTTGGGGCGCATCTCCCAGCCCATCAGCAGCAGCTTGTCGGCGATGCCCCGGGCTTGACGGAGATTTGAATACTTGAGCGAATCGGGCAGGTCGACAAAATGGGGATACTGGAGCGGCTTGTCGGGATATCGCTCCAGCTGCTTGCGGCTATACAGCTCATGAATGGCGGCGGCGAGCTTTTCTAGATTTGTGAGCAGCGGGCGGGGAACAATGCTGTCGTCCCGCTTTATGTCGCCCGACAATACCGCAAGCCTGTCCAGCGCCTCGCAGTTAACCGAAAAGCCGTCCGGGAACAATGCGTCCATATCCAGCAGCGACCGGAACAGGCTTTCCTTCTCGGCGGAAAACTGCTCGGGCAGCGTTCCCTTCCTTGTGAGATAGGTAATGTCAAGCCGCCGGTCGGTGATGGTGAGAGAAGCCTCCGCTGCAAAGGTCCGTTTCTTGTCCGCGATTCCATAGGCCTCTCTGTTCCACTCCTGCAGCTCGTCGCAGAGGATCAGGAGATATGCGACGGGGTGCTCCCGGGGCGACAGAGGGCCTCTATTAAAGGGCGGCTTCATGAGGACATTTTTGTAGTAGTTGTGGAGCAGTATCGCGCTGGCGCTGTCCAGCACGGGATAGAAGAAGTATTCCGGCTTGTAGCCGCAGTTCTGGATGAGATAGCCGTACCATTTCAAGATAATAATAGCGCTGTAATACCCGTGGTCAATAAAGCCGCT
>JAAYBH010000092.1 GCA_012718935.1 Clostridiales bacterium | reverse complement strand
TCTCGTCCATATATGCCTTCAGGACATCGTCCTTCGAGCTGCCGATACTGATGCCGCGCGACGTGGCAAGTGTGCAGGGCGCTGTAGCGGTGATTGAAAAAAGATACGGCGCCGTATCGTCGGGCTGTTTCGCCATCCCTATTTCCAATCCCTTTGACGCGTAGCTCCAGCTGCTGTGTTCAAGCCCGTCCGCGCCCCAGATTTCAACGTCGGATTTTTCCTCGGGCTCGCCCAGCAGATGAAGGAGCTCGCTCTCATCGAGCCGGAGCGTTATGAGGCCAAGGCCGTCGTTCTCCAGAAGCGCCCAGCCAAGGGCGGTATAATCCTTGCCGTCGTCCTCCGCGGGGCCGGGGGAAGGCTTGGACGAGGGCGCCGTTGAGGGCTCTGCTGAATGATCTGCCGATGGTTCCGTATCCGCTTCGCCGGAGGCTTCCACCGGGAGCACGCCGCCGGACGTGGGCTCGACCGGCGGTTTTGCACTTTCCGTTCCGTTCGGGGAGTCCGCCGGCGCTGCGATGTCGGATGATGACGACGGTGCGCCCGACGGCGTTAGTTCAGCCTTGGAGCCGCAGCCCGCGCTCATGATAAGAGCCAGCGTTATAACGACGGTCAATAACGCAGCAACGCTTTTTTTCATCTGTTTACCCCACATTTTTACTGTCGCGCTCTGCAGTGGCGCGCGATTATCTTGGTGCTCAGTGGATTGCAACGAACCGGCAGGCGACGCCGTCGGGGCTGTCGGTTCCGAAATGGACGGATATATCAAGGTTGCCATTGAAATAGACATCCACCATGCTGCCGTCGGCGCCCGTATAGGAGCTCTGCCAATTAAAGCCGTTTTCCCGGAGAAGCGCGATATAGCCGCCGATTGCTTTTTCCTCGGGGACGGTGATATCGCTTTGCCGGTAATAATAGGTCTTGACCCGGGTTATGGCGTCCTCGTTCGTCTTGTAAATGGGCGTGCCGGTGAAGATGCCGTAATCGGGGACCGGGAAATAGCTCCTGTAATAAATTGTATAATCGGTGTTCAGATCGACGATTGTGATCAGCGGGACGCTGTCCGTCCGGCTGAGCAGGGCCTGCTTGTTGATTGGAACGGCAAAGTTGATGGTCTGGCCGTTCAAGACCGTCAGGCAGGTCAGGCCGACGGCCTCGCCCTTTGTGTTGAGAACGGGCCCGCCGCCGCTGCCCATGGAAATGGGCGCCGTATATTGGATGAAGTCTGTGCCGTTAATCTCCCGGCCGGTATGGGAAATGACGCCGTTTGACATCGAATTGAGAAGCCCGAAGGGGCTGCCGATGGTGTAGACATCGTCCCCAGTTTGAACCGTTCCCGAATCGGCGAGACCGAGATACGGAAAGCCGCTGCCGTCAATCTGTAAAACGGCGATATCATGCTTCGTGTCGTAGCCGCAGATGCCCTTGACATCATACGTCCGACCGTCCGCCGTCGTTATAACGGCGGACGACGCGCCGTCAATCACATGGTAGTTTGTGAGGGCAAGCCCGTCTCTGGTGATGAAAAAGCCGCTGCCGATACCCAGGAGAACGCCCTCGGAATCAAACCGTTCCAGAAAAAAAACGGCTGGCGCGCACTTTTTGAAAATATCCTCGCCCTTAAGCTCGGCAGGAAGGGATAAGGACCGCCTGAATCCCGTGCCTGTCGCCCGGGCGATGATAGCCGCCGCCTCGGCACGGGTGAGCATCTCAAAGGGGCGGAAGGTGCCGTAGCTGTCGCATCCCGTGAGGACGCCCGCCCTGTAGAGCGTGTAGACGGACGCGCCGAAGCTGTCCGACACCGACACGTCCGGTATGGCGTTGTCCGCAATCTGATTGATCTCCGGGTAAGCGCCCGGCAGCGCCCGGGCGATCATATCGGCATATTGGGCCCTGGTGATATATGTATCGGCGTCTGCTACCGGCGCGTCGATGATCCCCTTTTTGAGGGCATAATCCATATAAGGCTTGTACCAAACGCGGGAAGACGCGAAGCCTGCTCTGCCTGTAAAATAAATGCTGCGCAGGCAGGCGGCGGTTTTGACAGCCTCGGCAACCGTCAGGGGGTTGTCCGGTGAAAAGGCGGAGGCAGTTGTACCGGAGAGAATCCCGTACTCATAACCGGCCTGCACATACATGGCGTACCAGGAGTAATTCTGAACGTCTGAAAACTGCCCGGTGGCGTATGTATTCAAAACCTTGAAGTTCTGAAGCCCCTGAGGGACAGGTGCCGCCCCTGCGGAAAGCGCTGTACCCAGCGCGAGCGTTATAACAATAAAAGCCGTAATGAGACGTTTTTTCATCAGTTCCTCCGATTATGTAAACGAGGATTGAACCCCTGCACAGCAATCCGTGTTCAGAATCTTTTACCATTATAATTCGAAACCCCGCTTATAGCAAGCGGGGATTGAAAAGGTTATGACAAATAATACCACTTGAAAAGTGTCGATATCACTATAAAACCTTATACAGCTTTTTGGCGGCGCTGCTGAGTTTTTCAGCGAAGTAGGCCGCTTCTTCTGTTGTGGAATAGCGGGAGAAGCTGACGCGGAGGGCGCCGTCAATGATGTCATTGGGGAGCTTCATGGCCTCCAGGACGTGGCTGCGCCCGCCTTTTTTGCAGGCGGAGCTTTTGGCGACGCAGATGCCTTCGGCTTCGAGACAGTTCATTAAAACTTCGCTTTTGTAGCCGGGCAGCGAAATGCTCAGAATATAAGGCGAATGGGATTCGCCGGAATTGTCTGGGGACAAAATAACGACTTCCGGCAGCTTGTCCCGCAGGAGAGATACCGTTTCAGCATAGACCTCCCTGACGGCGGCGGCCGTCTGCTCCCGTTCTGCAGACGCCAGGCGGACGGCTTCGCCGAAGCCGGAAATGGCGGGGAGGGCTTCCGTACCGGAGCGCATGTCCCGCTCCTGCCCGCCGCCGTATATCAGGGGTTTCAGCTTGACGCCCTTGCGGATATAGAGCGCGCCGGCGCCCTTCGGGCCGTGGAGCTTATGGGCGCTGACGGATATCATGTCGGCGCCCAGGGATTTGACGGTGAAGGGCGTCTTTATAAAGCCCTGAACAGCGTCGGTGTGGAACAGCGTATGAAAGCCGCGCCGTTTGACCTCCCGCGTCATCTCTTCAACGGGGTTTATGGCGCCTGTCTCGTTGTTGACAAGGATCACGGACGCCAGAATGGTATCCTCCCGGAGGGCGGAAGCAAACGCTTCGGCTGTAATCCGCCCGGATTTGCCGGGCGTCAGATAGGTGACCTCCCAGCCGCTTTTCTCCAGAATCGCCAGGGGCTTTAAGACAGCGTCGTGTTCGATGCGCGTCGAGATAATATGCCGGCCGTGCCGCGACATGCTGTCAGCCCCCCTGAGGACGGCCCAGTTGTCGGCCTCGGTGCCGCCGGAGGTAAAATAGACGTCTGAGGCGTCGGCGCCCAGCACGCCGGCAACATTTCCGCGCGCTGTGTCAAGAGCCGCCTTTGCCTGGCGCCCCATCGCATGCGTTGACGACGGGTTCCCGTAGCTTTCTGTCATCACCGCGGACATTATATCCCTTACCGCGCCGCGCACGCGTGTGGTGGACGCGTTGTCAAAATAAACAGTAATCCCAATCAGTCCCCTGCGATTTGATTGATCCTGTCACTTGCCTTCGACAGGACGGTGCTGTATGATTATTTTACATTAAACGTATTATATGCTTTGGGTAACATGTTCGCAAGGGGGAGGCGGCATCGGTGCGGTTTTGCTTTGAGACGCTGGGCTGCAAGGTCAACCAATTTGAGACCCAGGCGCTGGAGACGATTCTGCTGTCGCGGGGCCACACGCCCGCGAAGGCCGGGGAGGGCTGCGACGCCGTCATCGTCAACACGTGCGCCGTCACGGCGGAGAGCGGGCGAAAATCGCGCCAGGCCATCCGCCGTCTCAAAAAGCTCGAGCCGGAGGCCGTCGCCGCCGTCTGCGGCTGCTTTTCCCAGGTCAGTCCCGAGGAGATTCAAGACCTCGGCGCCGACCTCGTCACAGGCAGCGGGGACAGACTGCAGTTTGTGGGCATGTTGGAACAAGCCTATACAGATAAAGCAGAAAAACGTGCGAATCGGCTGCCGCCCCTCAGCGGCGACAGTCTGCATATCGACAACCCACTGGGGCGGCGGGTGTTCGAGGAGCTGCCGGCGGGGAGCGTGCCGGGCCGAACGCGGGCGCTGCTGAAGATCCAGGACGGGTGCCGGAACTATTGCGCGTACTGCATTATTCCGTATGCGCGGGGGCCTGTCAGATCGCTGCCTCTGGCGCGCGCAGCAGCCGAGTCCGCACGCCTCGGCGCGGAGGGCTACGGAGAGATTGTCGTCACAGGCATTGAGATATCGTCATACGGTAAGGATTTTGAAGACGGGACGTCACTGATCGATGCCATCGGAGCAATCAGCGCAGCCGCGCCTGCGGCGCGGCTGCGGCTGGGCTCGCTGGAGCCGCGGACGATCACCGGGGCGTTTTGCGCTGAGCTCAAAAAGCTTTCTAATATCTGCGATCATTTTCACCTGTCGCTCCAGAGCGGGTGCGACGAAACGCTGGGGCGCATGAAGCGGCGGTATACGGCGGCGGAATTTTATAACGCCGTAAGTCTGTTAAGACAGTATTATCCAGACTGCGGGATCACGGCAGACCTGATCGTCGGGTTCCCCGGCGAGACGGAGGAGGAATTTGAGAAGACGCTTTCATTTATTAAGAAATGCGCCTTCTCGTCCATGCATATTTTCCCCTATTCGCGGCGGCAGGGGACCCTGGCCGCCGATATGCCGGAGCAGGTCCCGAAGGCCGTAAAACAGGAAAGGGCGCGCCGGGCGTCTGAAGCCGCCCGGGAGATGGCGCGCACCTATGCCGCAGGCTGCGTCGGGTCGGTTCTCAACGTGCTGTTCGAGCGGGAAGAAGAGGGCAGGTGGCATGGACACGCGGGAAATTATCTGGAGGTTGCTGCCGGTGGGACGGACCTCAGAAACAAAACGCTGCCTGTCCGGATAACACATGAGAAGGACCGCCTTCTTTCCGGCGAAATCGTCCAGCCATGATTTGACATCAAATGACCGCTATATTATAATAATGCAATCCGCAGTTGATCATCATGCAAATTTTATGTAAAGCTGGTGCAAGGAATGTTTAAAGAGCGAATTTATAATTTTTCGGCAGGGCCATCTATGCTGCCCCTGCCTGTTTTGGAACAGGCGGGATCAGAGATGACCAATTACCGCGGCAGCGGCATGTCGGTCATGGAGATGAGTCACCGAAGTAAAGCTTATATTTCGATCTTTGACGAGACAAAAGCCGATTTCAGGGCGATCATGAACGTGCCGGACACCCATGAGATCCTCTTCATGCAGGGCGGAGCGTGGCTGCAGTTTGCCGCCGTACCCATGAACCTGATCGGGACGACGGGAAAGGCCGATTACGCCGTTACCGGCAACTTTTCAAACCTCGCCATGAAGGAAGCGAAGAAATACGGGGAGATCCGCGCTGCCGCAAGCAGCGAGGACAGGAACCATTCATATATCCCGGCTCAGCAGGAGCTGAAGATATCCAAGGACGCCGCGTACTTTCATTACTGCGCCAACAATACGATTTACGGCACGGAGTGGAAATACGTTCCGGAGACAAGCGGCGTCCCCCTTGTCTGCGACATGTCGTCCAACATCATGTCGAGGCCTGTGGACGTTTCCAAGTACGGGCTCATCTACGCCGGCGTGCAGAAAAATATGGCCCCGTCGGGTATGGCGGTCGTCATCATCGACAAACAGCTCGCGGGGAAGGAGCTCCCGTTCACACCGACGCTGCTGAAATACCAGACGATGATCGATACGGATTCCATGCACAACACCCCGCCGTGTTATACGATCTACATGCTGGGACTTGTCCTGAAATGGGTGGGCGCTCAAGGCGGCGTTTCCGGTATGGAGAAGATCAAGCGGGAACGTGCGCAAATCCTCTATGATTACCTTGACGGCAGCACGCTGTTCAAAGGGCACGCCCAAAAGGACGCCCGCAGCGACATGAACGTGACCTTCCGGACCGGTGACGACGCGCTTGACGACATGTTTGCCAGGGAAGCGGCGAAGGCGGGCTTTGAAAATCTCAAGGGCCACCGTGCCGTCGGGGGCATGCGCGCTTCCATTTATAACGCGATGCCGACGGAGGGCGTTTTAAAGCTTGTGGAGTTTATGAAGGACTTTGAATTTAAAAATAAGCTGGGACGGGGATAATGGAATGTACAGGATAAAAACGCTCAACAGCATCGCGCCTGTTGGCCTGGAGCAATTTGATAAAACGAGATATATCGTCGGTGACGAGATTGAGAATCCTGATGCGATACTCCTGCGTTCGGCCAATATGCATCACTATGAGGTAAACCCGGAGCTATTATGCGTCTCGCGCGCGGGCGCGGGGACGAACAATATTCCCGTGGAGGAGTACGGCGAAAAGGGCATCGTCGTTTTCAACACACCCGGCGCCAATTCCGAATCGGTCAAGGAACTCGTTCTCTGCGCGCTGCTGCTGTCATCACGGGATATTGTGGGCGGCATCGAATGGGTCCGGAACGTCGCATGCAAGAGCGATGATGTGTGCGCCATCGTTGAAAAGGGCAAGTCGGCATATGTGGGTCCGGAGATTTTCGGGAAGAAGCTGGGCGTGATCGGCCTTGGCGCCATCGGCTCAAAAATTGCCCACGACGCAATAGCCCTCGGGATGACAGTCTACGGGTATGACCCGTATCTGTCCGTTGACGCAGCGTGGCGGATCCCTTCCAATGTCATGCACGCCAAGGAGATTGAGACGATTTTTAAGAACTGTGACTATATCACGATCCACGTGCCGTATATGGAGTCGACGCATCACCTCATCAACAGCTGTTCGCTTGCAATGATGAAAAACGGTGTCCGGATCATCAATCTGGCCCGTGCCGAGCTGGTGAACGACGACGACATCATCGAAGCCATCGACTCCGGCAAGGTCTCCTGCTATGTGACGGATTTTCCCAACGCCAGGACGGCCAATGTGCCGGGGATCATCGCCATCCCCCATCTGGGCGCCTCGACTCCGGAGAGCGAGGATAACTGCGCTGTGATGGCGGCGCATCAGATCCTCGAGTATATTGAAAACGGCAATATTACGAATTCCGTCAACATGCCGACGGCTACGCTTGGCCGTACCGGCGACCCGCGTATCTGCATCATCCATAAAAACATCCCGGACATGATCTCAAAAATCGCAGGGGCCGTGTCCTCCTGCGGCATTAATATTGAAAACATGGTCAATGCAGGAACAAAGGGGCGCACGCTGGCCTACACGATCATCGACACCCAGGAACTGGTGCCCGGCCTCGAAGACAAGATCAAAGCCATCGGCGGCGTGATCCGGGTCCGTACCATATGCTAGACACAGGGGGGCTCCTGTGTCCCGAGGAGTGGATGTGCGGTGCTGAAAAATCTGATGCTGATTGTCAACCCGTACGCGGGCAGAGGGCTTAGTAAGCATGCGCTGGGCGTCATCGTCTCGCTTTTCTGCGGCGAAGGCTGCGCTGTTACCGTTTATTCGACGGAATGCGGTTCGCCGGAGTTTTATGCCCGGGAATACGGCGGCAGATATGATCTGGTCGTCTGTGTCGGCGGAGACGGCACCCTGAGCGGCGTCACCTCCGGCCTGAT
>JAAYBH010000091.1 GCA_012718935.1 Clostridiales bacterium | reverse complement strand
CAATATCGGTATCTTCGTTGATTTTCTCCATATCAATCTCAAATTGCGATGCAAGAAGCTCCCTGACTTTATCATAAATCATGTATTTACTCCCCTTTTCCGTATATCTCAGCGCCATTCTCTGTAGGTCGGCGCCGAAGTCGATGAATTGGATGTCCCCGCTTTTCTCTCATAAGCGACGACGATGCGGCGGTTTGGCTCTGTCCCGACAGAATAGGTCGTGACATTTGCCGTTTCCTGCAGCGCTGTGTGGATGATATGGCGTTCATATGAGTTCATCGGCTCAAGGGTCATGTTCCTTCTGTATTTGACAACCTTGGCTGCGACCTTCTCCGCCAGGTGCTCAAGCGCCTCATTGCGCCGTTCCCTGTAATTCTCCGTATCGATATTGACGCGGACGCGGCCGGAGGCCCCGTTGTTGACGACATAGTTCGTCAGGTGCTGTATCGAGTCCAGCGTCTCTCCGCGCCGGCCGATGAGGACGCCGGGATCCTCGCCTGTCAGGTTAACCGAAATCGCACCTTCGCTTTCCGTTATTTCAGGCACCGCGCTAACGCCCATACGGAGGAACAAGCCGGTCAGGAATTTTTCGACGCGCTCTGAAACGGAGACATCGCTTTCATATGTCACCTTGACGACAGCAGGCGTGCTTTTGAGTCCGAGAAACCCCGCCTTCGCGCGTTCAATGATCTCAACGGAGACCTCGTCCCGCTGGAGACCCAGTTGATCCAGCGCCGACTGTATGGCCTCATCTTCGCTCTTTCCGGATACTTCAATCGATTTCAACATTCGAGTCATCTCCTTCATCGGTTATGGAACTCTCATTGGTTTCCTCGTCGTTTTGTCCTTCTTTGTCCGAGACGCCGGATGCCAATTCCTGAGCCGGCGCGTCATCGGACTGCTCCTCCGGGTTCTCCTCGCTGCTGCCTGAGAATCGGTCCGGGTCATACGCCCTGCCCCGGGCATAACGGCGCGAGCCGCTGCGGCTGGGGTCTTCTTCCTTGTTTTGAGCGGGCTCGGTTTTCTTTTCCCACTCGACGGCTTTCTCAACCTGTTCCTGGCGCTCAATTTTCTGCTGCTTCTTCTTGGAGGTGTTCGGGTTGACCTCCGTCTTGTTTTCAAGCTTTTTACGTTCCGTCTCCAGGCGCTTCGCCTCCAGCTCCGCTTCCTTTATCCGCAGCTGCTCGTTTTTAACGGCGTCCTCGGCATCCATGATCTTCGTGTAATGCTTCGTGAGATAGATATCCTGAATCATCGCAAAAAGCGTACTGGCAATAATATAAACGCCGATAGCGCCCGGCATGCTGAAGGCAAAGAAGACCGAGATAAGCGGCATCATCAGCAGCATCGTCTTATTTGAGGACTGCTGCTGACCACCTGCCGACGGGTTCATCTGCATGCTGACCTTGGAGGAGAAATACGACAGAATGCCAGATGCAATCGGGAGCAGGAACAGCAGGAGAGCCGGACCCCAGACAGAGGAGTCGCTCCAGTTTGTTTTCCAGAAAAACTGCCAGTCCGGCTGCGCGCCGAGATCCATCCCCAGGAAGTTATAATCAACCTGGCGCAGCTTATCGCTGATCTGGCTAAATATTTCAAAATTCCCCGGCTGAGATATAAATTGCGCCTGCTTGATCTGGATATAGCTGTCCTTTAGGTTCGTCAGAACCGCCAGCTTGTCCGGTGCGTTGGCTGTGGCCAATTCCACGATTTTGTTGTAAATGATACCGCCCTCTGCGATCAGCTCCTGGGCGATGCCCATCATGATGGTCAGCGGCTGCCGGATGGCGGAAAAGAGGGCAATGATGATCGGAAACGGGATCAGGGACCAGAGACAGCCCGACATGGGGTTGATATGCTCTTCCTTGTAGAGCTTCTGGACCTCCTCCTGATATTTCTGCTTGTTCGCCCCGTGCTTCTTCTCAAGCTCCTTCATCCGCGGCTGCAGACGGCTTGTCCGCATCATGCTCCGCTTCGACTTCATCTGAAACGGCAGCAGGATGACCTTGACCACAAGCGCAAACAAAATGACAGCAAGACCGTAGTTTTTGGTAAACTCAAAGAGGACCATCATGAGCCAGCCAAACGGTTTTGTTATGAAATCAAACATATATTCTCCAATCTTTTGCCTTAAAAGACTAATTTCTATTTCCTTGGCGAATTTTTAAAGACGAAGTATTTCGGCTTTGAAAAATTGACCCAAAGGATACTCGAAGAGTATCCGTCACGGTATGGGGTCATAGCCGCCTTTATGGAACGGATGGCATTTCAAAAGCCTTCTGAGGGTCAGCCAGGCGCCCTTAGCGGCGCCGTATTTTTGGAGAGCCTCCAGCGCATAAGCCGAGCATGTGGGCGTAAACCGGCAGCTGGGCTGTTTCAGAGGCGAGATGTTTTTTCTGTAGAACCTGACAAGCGCGATAAGCAGCTTCTTCATTTCCTGTTCCCTAGAATCCCGAGCTTGCCGGACAGGCTCATAAAATCCGCTTCGAGCGTTTTAAAAAGCGCGTTTCGGCTTCTCAGCCGCGCGACGACCACGATATCGTAACCGGTTTCGAATTTTTCCTCGTTCAGTCTGTAGATTTCTTTGAATCGGCGGCGGATCCTGTTCCGGTGAACGGCTTTTCCAAGCTTTGTACTGACGGTCAGCCCGAGCCTGTTGACGGGACTCCTGTTTTTCCGGCAATAGACGACGGCGTAGGGCGAAGCGGCGCTCCTGCCCTTTGTATAAAGCCGCCTGAATTCGTAGTTGCTTTTTAAGGATGTTGAAAACCTCAAGGGCGCACTCCTCGACAAACAGCCATAGGGCGGTTATCCCGCCCTAAAAATCAATTTTTTACAAGCCATAGCCATTGTTATGCGGAGAGCTTTTCTCTGCCCTTGGCGCGGCGGCGGGCAAGAACCTTACGGCCGTTTTTCGTCGACATTCTCTTGCGGAAGCCGTGCTCCTTGGCGCGCTGGCGTTTTTTGGGCTGATACGTTCTAAGCATTTGGGGTACCTCCTAAGTTACTATACGCGGATGTTTATTATATATTATCACGCCCTGCTGTGTCAATACAAAAAAACGTTGCTGCAGCAGGGTGTCGTCAACGATTCTGACGCTTCATTTTCCTCACGATGGAGTACCTGGGGGCCTTGACCGGCAGCCTCATCCGCAGCTCCATCATCGGGTGCGGCGTTGATTCGATATCGGCTCCCTCGCTGTTTTTGATCTCTGAGGCTGTAAATGAGACCGGTTCGCTGCCGGGTGTCAGAAGCTCCAGCGTATCGCCGCGGAAAAACTTATTTCTCTGGGTCAAAAACGCGTTTCCCGCATCATCGCAGCTTTCCACAACGGCCGCCACCTCGCCGTCCGAGTCATACATGGCGTCATCCTGATACTGCCCCGGCCCGTTCGCATCAAAATAAAAGCCGGTGGAATATTCCCTGTGGCTTACGTTATTCACTTCATTGCGCCATACAGGCGGCGCCGGCACACCTTTTTCGGCAGCGTCCAGCGCATGCCGGTAGGCATTCGTCATAACGGCGGTATAATACGCGGACTTCATGCGCCCTTCGATTTTAAAGCTGCTGATCCCGGCTTCAAGCATGGCCGGCAGATGCTCGATCATACACAGATCGCGGGAGTTCATGATGAAGGTACCGCCGTCCTCGGTGATCTCCATCAGCTCGCCGGGGCGCTTCTCCTCGATCAGGTGATACTTCCAGCGGCAGGGCTGGGCGCACTCACCGCTGTTGGCATCGCGCCCCGTCAGATAATTAGACAGGAGACAGCGGCCTGAAAATGAAACACACATGCTGCCGTGGACAAAGGCTTCAAGTTCAAGCGACCGGGGTGTTTTTTCCCTGAGAGACGCAATGTCCCGGAGCGTCATTTCCCTGGCGAGAACAATACGCGACGCGCCAAGGTCGGCATATGCGTTTGCACTGCCGGCATTCATAACGCCCGCCTGGGTGCTGACATGGACGCCGAGGGAGGGCGCATATTTCTTCGCCAGCGCCAGCGCGCCCAGGTCGGACACGATCACGGCGTCAGCCTTCAGACTCTGAAGGCGCTCAAGAAAAGCCGGCAGCGCCTGAATGTCCCGATCGCGCATGACGGCGTTGCAGGCCACGTAGACCCTGACCCCATGCTCTCTGCACAGCTTCACGGCCTCTTCCATATCCTCATCCGAAAAATTCCCGGCCGCGGCCCGCATGCCGAAACGTGTTCCGGCGAGGTATACGGCATCTGCGCCGTATGTCACAGCCATGATGAGGCGCTCCATATCGCCCGCCGGGGACAGCAGCTCCGTCATATGCCGGGATTTCCCGGCGCGCTCTGTACTCTTGTTATCCGCCATATTTGTCACTTTGGACAAACGCCTGATGCGCATCGTAATCCTTGAAGAAATTGTGGGTTCCATGCTTGTTGGCGGCGTAATAGTAGTAATTTGATTTCTGGGGGTAGAGCGCCGCGCGGATGGACGCGATACCGGGGTTCGCGATCGGACCGGCCGGCAGACCTTCCACAAGATAGGTGTTGTAGGGGCTGTCGACTTCCTTAGAAAACTTCTGGTCGGTTCCGGCAATGGCATAATAAATGGTGGCGTCAATCTGCAGCTTCTTCAGGCTCTTGCTGTTGAGCCTGTTATAGATGACGGAAGCAATCAAGTCACGGTCGGTGTCGTCGTCCCCGGCCTCCTTCTCAATCATGGAGGCAATGGTGACGATATCCCGCACCGAGTAACCCAGCTCCGCCGCCCGGGTGATATACTCGGCTGTAAACTTGTCATTGAAATTCTTGAGCAGCTTATTGATAACACGCGACGGCGTATCACCGACCCAGAATGTATACGTGTCCGGGAACAGGAAGCCCTCCAGGCGGTGGTCGTCACCCAGGGTAGCCGAATCCAGAAAATCATATTGGAAATCATAATTGGCGGCAGCATCCCACAGCTCTTCTTCCGTGCAGACGCTGTTTGCGGCAAACAGTTCAAAAATCTGTCTGAGGGTATAGCCCTCGGGGATAACCACATCGACTTCAACGCGTTTGCCGCCCCGGATGTTCATGCCGTGGACGAGGGCGCGGTAATCGTAGTTTTTGTTGAGCTCAAATGTGTGACCCCCCGTGATTTTCTTGTCTTTCATGACATTCGAAAAATCAGCATAGAGCTTGAAAAGGAACTCGTATTTTATAAGCCCTTTTTCGTGCAGAATTTCGGCGATATCGTCTATCGTAAAGTCCTCGGGTACGGTAACCTGCACGCGCTCGTCCTCGTTGCCGAGACCCAGAACATCCGTGGCTGCCAGCCACAGGAGAGAAGCCAGGAGAAGGCTGATGCAAATGACGAAAACTGCGTAAACAACACCGCCCAGGCAGCCTGTCCGTTTTTCGCGTCTCGGTCTCAGAGGGCGGTTATCCGGCACGTCCCTGTACTCCCCTTCAAAATCAAAATTGATATTAAAGTCCTCGGATTTGTCGTATGTCCCGCTTTCTCCGCCATCAGCCGCCCCGGCTTTGAGGGCTTTATCGCCCGGTTTTTCGTCTGCGGGCACGATCTCATAGCTGCGAAACCGCGAGGCAGCATCCTCATCGTCAAACCGGCCCGTATCGGGTTGGTCTTCCGGGTTTTCGTCGGGCTTGTCTGACTCGGATGCGGTATTCAATATCTTCCTGAGCTCCTCGTCATAATCATCGCCAAAAAGCTCTTTCCAATACTCGGTGTTGTCATTCATTTATATCACTCCAATACAAGAACATTATCTCAGGAGGTTAAAAGGCGGCGGTCATTATCTCATATGATAATAAGTAACCCCGGCGGCGGAGACTGCATAGAATATCGCAGACGGTGGCGAGCAGAAAACCGTTGAGACTGAAGACGCAATACGCTTATCAGGACTGCGCGTGATAAGAGAGACATCAAATATTTATTAAGCCGGCGCGCAGCGGCAGAATGGAGTCTGATATATGTTTAATTTTGGTGGAAATAACTGCTGGTGCATTATAATCATCCTGCTTGTTCTTTGTTGCTGCTGCGGCGGCGGCTTTGGCGACAACAAATGCTGCTGACTGGCGTCACTACATAAAATAAGGCCAGGATATAAAAGGCGGGGGCGTTTATCCCTTCCTCGCCGGATCATCAGCTATTTAGCGGGGCTCCTCAGAGCCCCGCTCTTTTTTCGGTCACGACGCAGCGAACCGGCACATCGTGCGCTTCCCTTGGCAGTCTTTCATATAGCAGGCGTTCCCGTGTGATGCCCACTGTAAAAGCCTGGGTTTTCACGAGAAACCTGTCATAATATCCGCCGCCCCGGCCCAGTCTGTAACCCTCCAGGTCAAAAGCCAGCGCGGGGACGACAATAAAATCCAACTCCTCCGGCAGCATGACCCGCGTCGAGGACAGCGGCTCAAGCAGATGGTACCACGATTCGGAGAGCTCGCTGAGGCTGCCTATTGCGCGCGCTTCCATGACACCGCCCTTGAAGCAGACGGGCAGTGTCACCGTCTTGCCCAGCCGGAGGGCATATTCCAGGAGCTTCACCGTGTCGGGTTCCCAACCGAGGCTGTAATATGAAAAAATCGTCCGGGCGCTTATAAACTCCGGCATTGATGTGATGATATCAAAAATACCTTTGTCGCTTTCGGCCAGATAATCGGCCGGAAGGGCATCTGTTTGTTCGATAATCTGCTTTCGCAGGGCTTTTTTTTCAAGGTTCATGACGCTTCACTCCTACCACAGATAGTATTTCACGGATTTCCTCGTGGATCTCCTCTTCACTTCTGGCTGCGCCGTTATGAAAGCAGCTGAGTTTCCGCCACCCGTAATATTCCGCCGCCTGTGCGCCGCAGCGGGCGCATTCTCTGAGATACCCGAGGTTCCGTTCGTGGATATCGGCGGCGGTGCCGGTGACGGCCTGCCTCTTTTTGATTCGCTCGGCGGCTTTTTCGGCTTCAATATCCATGTATATGACGATATCGGGTTTGGGGAGTTCCATCAGTCTGAACTCAAAATCATAAAGCCAGCTGAAAAAATCGCTTCTCCCGCCCTCCGGCAGCTTCGAGCCCTGATGCAGCGCGTTGGACGTGGTATAGCGGTCCGTCAAAATGATATTTCCGCCTGTATAAAGGTCCCGCCAGACCTTCATATAGGAGGCATAACGATCCACAGCGAAAAACGTTGACGCGGCGTAGGGATTGACAGCCTCCGGATTCTCGCCGAATTCACCGTTTAAATACATTTTAATCAGGGCCGAGGAAGGCTCCTGATACTGCGGAAAAGTCAGGCGGGCAAACGGAACGCCTTCGTTTTCAAAACGGCCGCACATCAATCTGAACTGCGTCGACTTTCCGCTCCCGTCGATCCCCTCAAATACGATCAGCTTACCCATAAGTTTTCTCCAGTCATTTCCGGCCTATTCTCTGCCCGATGACAGCAAGAAGAAACAACGGCAGTTTGATTTGCCGTTTGATGCGTCTCGGTTCTTTTATGAGCCTGTAGAGCCATTCAAAGCCCGCTTTCTGCCACCCCAGCGGCGCGCGCTGAACCGTACCGGCCCAGACATCGATGGAGCCTCCGAAGCCGCCCATCAGGCCCACGCGGAGCTTGTCCCGCATTGAGGCCATCCAGCTCTCCTGCTGCTTCGGCGCGCCAAGGCCGACAATCAAAAAGTCGGGGTTCGCCGCATTAATGATATCCGCTGCGTAACCGTCATCCGTAAAATAACCGTCGGCCGTACCTGCGATAACAAGTCCGGGGTATTTGGAAGCGAGCTTTTTCGCGGCAAGCTCAGCCACGCCCGGCTTGGCCCCGAGAAAAAAAACGCTCTTCCCCGTCTTTGACATCCGCTCCATCAGCTTTTCAGCGAAATCCGTTCCCGCAACCCGCTCCTTCAGCGGCCGCTTCAGGATTTTCGCGCCGTAGATGACGCCGATTCCGTCCGGCAGGACAAGCGCGGCGCCGGCGACGGCGTCTTTAACGGCGGCGGCCTTTCGGCACATCTGCACGATCTCCGGGTTTGGCGTGACGACGTAGGCGGACCGGCCCTCATCCATGATTTCAAGCGCTCGTCCGACCGCCTCGTCAAGTGTCACATTGTCAAAGCCGACGCCTAAAACATCCGTTCTCATATCTCATACCAATCCGTGTAATAACCATTTAATGACACATGCCTGACGACATATCAGGTCATTTTACCACAACGCCCAGGGCTTGTCCAGTATAAGGAAGGAGCTGTTTCAACGGCCGTTCATACGGATATTTATTCTATTGACACCTATTCCGACATATGCTATTTTAAGGTCAATAGCATCAAAGGCTGTGACGAAGACGGCTGGGATGTCCTCTTTGCAGAGATACCGGCAATGGGTATTATCTTCCAATGGTGAAAGCCGGTAAGAGGCGCTCAAGTCCTATCACTTCCGAGCCGGGACCCGAAGCAGGAGTTTTTGCGGATTCCATATAGGAATTTGCGAAGTAAATTCCTATTGTAGGCGTCTCCCGTACGGCTGCGTTAAAGCCAGGGACTTGTTGGAGTCCTGTAAGTGGTGCATACAGTACATGGGGTGCTGAGCACAATTTGAGTGGTACCGCGGATGAAATGTCCGCCTCAAAGGTTTCTTTGAGGCGGGTTTTTGTTTTCACAACGGCACGTTTATCCGATGGCCGGCGCCGGGATAAGCGTCCAACCAATTTTTGCGCCGGAGAAGGATGAATCATGATGTCCCCGAATGAACTGTCGTCAACAATACTGATGGATGTTGCCGCGCGTATCCGTGAGCTGCGCGAAATAATCGGGCTGAGCACGGAGGAAATGGCAGAGAAAACCGACCTGAGCACAGATATGTACGTTAAATATGAATCCGGCCTCGTCGATCTCCCCTTTACCTTTATACACAAATGCGCGATTTTGTTCGGCGTTGAGCTTACCGATCTCCTGGAGGGCAGCAGCGGCGCGCGTCTAAAATCCTATACGGTCACACGGAAGGGAAAAGGGCGGCTGACAGCCCGGGAGCCCGGCATCGAAATCAAGGACCTGGCCCCTTTGTTCCGTAATAAAATCGCAGAGCCCTTCTGGGTGACATATGCCTATTCGGAGGAGCAGCAGAATCAGCCTGTCAATCTCATCACCCACGCCGGCCAAGAGTTTGACATAATCCTCAACGGCAGTCTGAAGGTACAGGTCGGCGAGCACACCGAAATTCTTAACGAGGGCGACAGCATCTATTACAATAGCTCCACGCCCCACGGCATGATCGCCGTCGGCGGCAAGGATTGTGTCTTCTGCGCCATCGTTCTTCCGGGCGAGCCGGTGGCCGAGGAGATACAGGAAGCCATCGAGCCGGTCGTCAAAAAACGCCCGCTGATCTACGAGGAATTTATTAATACCGTCGAGGACGACCGCGGGGCGCTGCAGTCGATTTCCTTCAAAAACACGGACCGCTTCAATTTTGCTTTTGACGTCGTTGACGCGCTGGCCGCGCAGAAGCCTGAAAAGCTGGCGATGTTGCATGTGGACAGGAACAAGACGGTGCGCCGCTTCACCTTCGGTGATATGAGCAAAATGTCGTCGCGGGCGGCCAATTACTTCCGGTCCCTGGGCATAAAAAAAGGCGACCGCGTCATGCTGGTCCTGAAACGGAACTATCAATTCTGGATTTCGATTATCGCTATGCACAAGCTGGGCGCCGTCGTCATCCCGGCCACCGACCAGCTTCTGGAAAAGGATTTCGTCTACCGCTTCAACGCCGCCGGCGTCAGCGCCATCGTCTGCACAGCAGAGTCGAACGCGCCCGCTGAGGCTGAATTGGCAATCGCCCAGTGCCCGCAGGTTACCGTGAAGGTTATTGCCTCCGGCACACGGGAGGGATGGCATCACTTTGACAGCGAATACGAGATGTTCCGCGGCACTTTTACGCGTACGGAGGACACGGCCTGCGGCGAGGCGCCCATGCTGATGTATTTCACCTCCGGCACGACGGGTTATCCGAAGATCGCTGCCCACACTTATACGTATCCCCTGGGCCACTTCATCACCGCCAAGTACTGGCACTGCGTCGATCCCGACGGCATCCACTTCACCATTTCCGACACCGGCTGGGGCAAGGCGATGTGGGGCAAGCTCTACGGCCAGTGGCTGTGCGAGGCCGCCGTTTTCACCTACGACTTTGACCGCTTCGACGCCAATGACATCCTGCCGATGTTTAAAGAGCATAATATCACAACGTTTTGCGCGCCGCCGACGATGTACCGCTTCATGATCAAGGAGGACCTCTCCAAGTACGACCTGTCGGCGATCCAGTATGCTACGACGGCCGGCGAGGCCTTGAACCCCGAGGTGTTCAACCAGTTCAAGAGGATCACCGGGCTCTCCATCATGGAGGGCTTCGGCCAGACGGAGACGACACTCGTACTAGCCAGCCTCGTGGGGACGGCGCCCCGGGTCGGCTCCATGGGCCGCCCGAGCCCGCTCTTTGATGTCGACCTCGTGGACGGCGACGGCAATCCGGTCGCCATCGGTGAGACGGGCGAGATCGTCATCCGCACCGACAAGGAGAAGCCCTGCGGCCTCTTCACCGGCTACTATCTCGACGAGGAGAAGACAAGCGCCGCCTGGCACGACGGGCTTTATCACACCGGCGACACGGCCTGGCGCGACGAGGAGGGCTACTACTGGTTCGTCGGGCGCACCGACGACGTCATCAAGTCCTCCGGCTACAGGATCGGGCCGTTTGAGATCGAAAGCGTCATCATGGAGCTGCCCTACGTCCTGGAATGCGCCGTCTCCCCCGCCCCCGACGAAATCCGCGGCCAGATCGTCAAGGCCAGCATCGTGCTGACGAAGGGCACCCAGCCCAGCGACGAGCTGGCAAAGGAAATCCAGGAATACGTCAAAACCCACACCGCCCCCTACAAATACCCCCGCATCGTCGTCTTCCGCGACTCGCTGCCAAAGACCATCAGCGGGAAGATCCAGAGGAACAAGCTGTAAGACTGTCACTGATGCTGTTGGCTTTGTAACCCGACGGGACAGAAAATCACCGCTGTATCCAACGGACGGCATGTTGGATACAGCGGTGTCGTTTCATATTGATATGTGCCGTGAAACCTGTTATAACATAAAAAACAACAAAGAAAATCGGAGCGAAGGATTTGAAAGAGAAGATCAACGCGTTGAAGGCAGCCATTCCGCTCACGCTGCCGGTTTTGGCGGGGTTTTTATT
>JAAYBH010000090.1 GCA_012718935.1 Clostridiales bacterium | reverse complement strand
TAGGGCCGGATGGAATAGATGCCCGGCAGGTCGACGACGGTGTGACGCTTGTCGTTTCTGTCCGCGGCTGTCTGCGTGCACTCCTGGTGCCCCCCGTGGCAGCTACTGCTGTGGCAATTTCTGTTGTGACGCCGATGATGGCGCCGCCGCTCCTCGTGGGACCTGATAAAACCCATTTTCTGCTCAACGGTAACCCCCGGGAAATTGCCTACGTGCTGATTGGAGCCCGTGAGCTGGTTAAACAGCGTCGTCTTGCCGCTGTTCTGGTTGCCTGCGAGTGCGATGATCATACTCTGCCGCCCTCCTGTTCCGCCAGGGGGCTGACTTCGATCTTTTCGGCGTCCTCCTTGCGGAGCGTCAGCGAATAGTCGCGGATCCGAATCTCGATCGGGTCGCCCAGCGGAGCGACATGGCAGACGCGGACCTTTGTCTTCGGTATGAGCCCCATATCAAGAAGCCTGCAACGCAGCGTCCCCTCACCGCCGACCTTCGTGATGACCGCCTCTTTATATAACGGCATATTCCCAAGCGTCATATTTTATCCCTCCTGCGAGATATCTCTTAAAAAGTTAGCACATGCTAACTTATGTGGTTAGTATATGCTAACCACGCATCGTTGTCAATCCCTAAAATTGAAAAAGGGCAGACCATATAGACTCGCGCAGCGAGTCTATATGGTCTGCCCCTGCGGCGGTATGCTTTTGCCTGTTCTAACCCAGGTCGATCATCTTTTCCCAGAAGGTGTGGGGCTTGTCGCCGAGCTCCAGCCAGACGTGCTTGTGGAAGGTGTATTCCTCGAAGACGAGCATGGAGTTCTCCTTCGTCCAGCCGGATTCCTTACAGCCGCCCCACGGTGTCTCAGGGACGATCTTGAGATGCTGGTTGATCCAGCAGGTGCCGACCTCCAGCTTGTCGATCATCAGGAGGGCTCTTCTGTAATCCATCGTCCAGATGGAGGCGCACAGACCGTAATGACTGTCGTTGACGAGGTCGATGGCCTCCTCCGGCGTTTTGATTTTCATCACGCCGACGACGGGGGCGAAGATCTCCTCCTGCATCATATCGATTTTGTTGTCGTAGACCTCGAAGATCGTGGGCATGACATAGGCTCCGTCCTTCATGTCGGCTGTCGTGGGCCGCTCGCCGCCCAGAAGCACCCTGCTGCCGGCCTTTTTCGCCGATTCAATGAAGCGTTCGGCGGTATCGAGGCAGGCGTTATAAGCCAGGGGGCCCATCATCGTCTTCGGGTCTGTCGGGTCACCGACGATTATTTTGCCCGCGGCTTTCACGAAACGGCTGACGAACGCGTCGTAAATTCCCTCCTGCACATAAAAACGGCTGGGAGAGCCGCAATTCTGACCGGAGTTGAAGAACGCCGCATAGGTGGCGGCCTCGACGGCGTTGTCGAGCTCGGCGTCGTCAAGAACAATCATGGCATTTTTACCGCCCAGCTCGGAGGCGACGGATTTCACCTGCCGGCTCGCCAGCTCCATGATGCGCTTGCCCACGTGGGAATCTCCCGTAAAGCTGATCTTGTTGACGTCCCGGTGATTGACGATCGCCTCGCCGACCTCGCTGCCCGGTCCGGCGACGATATTGATAACGCCTGCCGGGAAACCGGCCTCAATGGCATATTCGCCCATTTTCAAAACAGTCAGCGGCGCGCAGGAGGGGGGCTTCAATACGACGGTATTGCCGGTAATTAGCGCCGGCCCCAGCTTGCTGACAGCCGTGACAAGGGGGAAGTTCCAGGGCGTGATGAGGCCGCAGACGCCGAAGGGCTCCCGGAGCGTCATTATCCGGGCCAGCGGATCGGCAGTGATGGTATTGCCGGTAACGCTGCGGCCCATACCGGCCATCAGCTCAAATTCGCCGACGGCTGCGGGGATGTCGAAATTCCGCGTCTTGCTGACAGGCCCGCCGTACTGGGCCGTCTCCATCGGGACAAGCTCCTCCGCGTGCTCGGCAATGATGGCACCCAGCTTGCACAGGAGGTTTGCCCGCTCGCCGACATATGTATTTTTCCACGCATTCTTGGCGCGATTTGCCGCGGCGACGGCCAGCTCCACGTCCTCGGCGGTGCATTTCGGGACGACGGCGACGACTTTGTTGTTAGCGGGATTTATGACATTCATGGTGCCGCCCTTAACGGCCTTGACGAGCTTCCCGCCGATGAGATTGTAAAATTCCTGATTCAAGAAATCCATATTGACCCTCCTATTCACCGCTGATGCGGTGTCATTAATAATAGACC
>JAAYBH010000089.1 GCA_012718935.1 Clostridiales bacterium | reverse complement strand
GTCTGACCATGATCACCAAATCCGACCTGGTATTGCGGGACCTTGACCTGCTCAGGCGCATCAATGAAAAGACAAAATGCGTCGTACAAATGACCCTGACCACATATGACGAAGGCTTGTGC
Source organism: Clostridiales bacterium (assembly GCA_012718935.1). GTDB lineage: Bacteria > Bacillota > Clostridia > Oscillospirales > Oscillospiraceae > Sporobacter. The sequence goes on along the minus strand of JAAYBH010000089.1, from coordinate 3,467 downwards.
AAAATGATTGAGCCAAATGTCTGCACGACGCGGCGCCGTGCCGAGGTGCTGCGCATTTTTAAGGAAAACGGCATCCCGACGGTTGTCTGGCTGTGCCCGATCCTGCCGTACATCAATGACACGGAGGAAAATCTTCGGGGCCTGCTCGGATATTGTATCGAAGCCGGGGTATCCGGCATCATCTGCTTCGGTTTCGGTGTTACGCTGCGTGACGGGGACAGGAAGTATTTTTATCAGAAGCTGGACGAGCATTTTCCCGGGCTTAAAGAAAAATACATAAAAAAGTACGGCAGTGCCTACGAAGTCCGCAGCGACAACAACGACGCCCTCACGCGCATCTTCCGGGAGGAATGCCGAACGCACGGCATCCTCTGTGATAATACGGAAATCTTTAATTACCTTCATTCCTTTGAGGATAAAACCGGGCTTGATCAAATATCTTTATTCTGAATGTCCGTTCTATATATTCCAATCAAAAAAAATCTTCGTCTCTGCGTCCCTGTGATATGTCATTCAGGGACGCCAGGCGAAGAATTATTTTCATTTTTTTCAAGGTTACTCAGCCTTTTCAGAATCACCCGGCTTCTTGCGAATCGGCCGGTATTCTGACTGGGCGGCCATCCTGTTTTCCTGCCCGATCTCCTTGAGCAGCTCCTCGCGAATCACTCTGACATTTTTGGGCGCCTCTATACCAAGCCTGATCTTATCTCCTTCGATATTGATGACGGTAATGACGATGTCGTTCCCGATCAGAATGCCCTCATTCTGTTTTCGTGTCAGTACTAGCATAATTCAATACCATCCTTGCCTGACTTTTCGAGCAGATCTGAAACAGGCACGCGAACCCGATATTTTCTGTCGTCCAGAATGATCTGACCGCCTTTGCTGTTTCGGACATTGATGATAATCGGGGCCGAAAGGTTGATGGTCATAGCGTTCACACTCTTCGGAATCACCAGAATACTCAGAACATAGACATCCTTGATCTCTTCGATGGCAAGGGCTTCTACATCGTTCTGGGAGATGTCAAAGGAATAGTCGGGGCAGATAAGGAACGGGTCCATAACCGGAAGCGATATCTCCCGATGATCAAGAGACTGCAGCCAGCTGATGGGGCGGCTGTCTTCATTTGAAAGAAGCGCAAATCTCTTATCTTCTTCCAGACCCGGCAGCCCTTTATCAAAGGTGAGAATTTTTTTATCGTCTATTTCAACTTCTCCGAAATGTGCGGTGGGTATCATCATGATCTTTCACCATACCTTGGCCCTTATTTTTTGCAGCGCGGCATCAGCTAAATCTGCTGGTCTACGGTTCTCCCTGATTCGGGCGGAAATGAGTGCTCGACGACCTTGAATTCAAGGCGCGGCTCCTGACTCATCACAATATTGACCGAAGGCTTCGGTTCAACCTTGATGGTCGGGGTCTGATAATCGTCCCAGGTGATCGAAACGTCCTGAAGCGACCAGTTGATATTGAGTGAACCGGGATCGCTTTTAACGCTGACAGTCGGATCGGCTGCCTTGCCGGAGGTGGATGCTGTTTTTGTCCGGAGCATTGCCATTCTGGATATCTCAGCGATCGGATTGCCTTTGCGGGGCTGTACCGCAACATAATCGCCGTTGTTTTCAATATTTTTGATCCCCTGCCGGGCTTGGGCAAACGCTCTGGCGGTAAGCTCCCTCGTGAGCGTTTCGATGCTTTTCAGACCTGTATTGTTGCGGAGGCTCTCCATATCTATTTCCATGCTCGGGCTTTTGCGGCTGACCGTCATTTGGGCGTGGTGCTGCTGCACGGCCTTGATCCTTCGAATTGGCACATTGATAGATAGCCGGGCCATCTGCGATTGAACACTGATCCGGGCCATCTCCTGTGATTCGATTTGAAGTCTTCTTACCTTCATATAAATCCCTCCCGGGAAGCAGGCAACAATACTCCTTCTGTTATTTCTATCTCAGAAAATCAATGAGCGACGTTTTCAATATTTCCGCGCCGCCAGCCAGCGCCGCGTTATATACCGTCTGCGCTTCAGTCAGGTTGATAATGGCTTCCGCCATATCCACGTCCTCCGCGTTTGACCGCATTTCTGTATAATTGAGCTCGCTGGAATCATAACGGCTGCCCAGTTGCGTCATCCTGTTCTGGGTAGCGCCGATTCTTGTGCTCAGCGTCAGAACACTGCTCTGCGCGTTCTGGAGCAAAGTCAGCATGCCCGACAGATCCTCCGGGTTTGCTTCGCCATTGAGCATGGAAACAGCCTTCCCGAGAACATGGTAGATATTGTTCTTTCCGACGCCCAAAAGTTCCAGACCGGTGAGCGTCATGTCGACTGTTTGTGTTGTCCCAATCTGCAGCGTCGTCTTATTGGCCGCTTCCCTTGTCAGCGCGTCCTCAACATCGGGCGTCGTCGCCATGTCGCCGCCCAGATTCTCAATGACGGCGTTCATCGTGGGAGGTGTTACCCCGGTTATCAAGTCCGACGCGTTGTTCAGCAACATCTGAGTTCTATCGATGTTGAACCTGTTGTCAAGCTCATCGGCAGTATAGACGCTTTTACCCAGGCCCGCGTAATAGTCATAGTCAATCGATCCGTCATCCTTAAAATGACTTGCTTCCGTATCGAGAATGTATTGGCCCGCCAGATCTTTGGTTATTTCATTGTTCAGATCCTTGGAGACAGCGGAGATACTTTCATAAAATGTCTGGAATGCCTCATAATTGGTCGAAGCACCTGGGTCAATTCCAAATTCCCTGGCGGCATTCATCGCTTCTTCGGCGCCGGCTACAAGCTTGTTCAGCGCCGACGCGGCCGATTCGGCGCGGGTTTTGGCATAATAGTCACTGGACGCCGCGGTAAATTTGGTTGACTCCTCGCCGAAGCTGTCCGCTAACTCCAACATCATCCCCGTAATCAGGCCATAATCGTCTTTCCATGATAACTGCGATAGATTTATACCGTTGTACATCAGGTCTCCCGTCACCTCGTCCGCCGAGAACGGCGGTTTCTTTGACGTACCGTCTATTTTGCCCGTATAGTTGTATCCTCCGAAGATATAGCTCGTTCCCAGGCTGCTGTTTGATATGGACAGCACTTCATCCTGCAGGTTTTTTATATCTTCGGCAAGGATTTTCAGGTCCTCGGGTGTTTTCGGGCCCTGAGCGCTGACAATATCCTCACAAGCCGACTGCAGCAGCTGGTTGAGGGCGCTTGTCGCCGATTCGGCTTCCTTCAGATAACTGTTCGCCGTTGCGATATTGCTCTGGTACAGCTCGAGGTTCGAGAGCTTATCCCTCGCCCTTAAGGCCAGCAGCGTGCTCTGCGGGTCGTCTGCGATACCGTTCAGCCGTTTTGTGGAGTTCACCTGAGACTGATACTTGTCGACCCGGTTGAGCGCTTTATTGGCTTCCGATAAAAACTTGCTGTTCATCATCGAATTTGTGATCCTCAAGTTAAACTCCTCCTTTGCGAT
>JAAYBH010000088.1 GCA_012718935.1 Clostridiales bacterium | reverse complement strand
ATCTTTCATTACCTTAAAGGGTGTCTCATCGGCGTTTATCACAGATGCGTCATAGAGTGCTTTGTGCATCCTGTCATAAATCAATGAGAGATATCTTTCTGCCGATAGAATAGCCCAATGTGACATTACCTGGCGCGATAAATTGATGTCGTTTCGTTTGAATTCCTGTTCCATCCGATGGATAGGAATCGCATTAACATATTTAGCGTTCAATATCCCTGCCACGAGCGACGGAGTCGCGATGCTGTTTTTCAGTAGCTCGCAGGGACGGTCAGCTTTTACGACAGTCTGGTCTTTCCCGCCTGCGTACACAGCGATGTGATGCTCCTCGACTTCGAATGTTGCAGGATGATAGGCAAGCTTTTTGTATACTTCATCCGGCAGCCTGTGATACTTGCCGCCAAAGAGTTCCTGCAGCCTTTCTTCCGCGAGTGTGTGTTCGATAACAGTAACGGGTAACCCCTTCAAGTCTTCTTCGCGTTTGCCCTTAGGTCTGGGCTTTCTGACATGCTCTTTTACCACATGCCCTATCTCGGGTTCTTCCGCGCTTCCGCCTTGGAGGATGTCTTCTGCTTCGTTAATGCAAAAGGACATCTGGTCGAATATCTCGGTTCGCTCAGTCTTTTGTCCAAAACGCTGCTGGTTTGCCAGGTGCACTTGCTCAATGAGTAAGTCAAGTTTCCGGCTAAGCGCTTCCGTATCTTTCTGCTGATTCAAGACCAAACGGATCAAGTCCGTTTTACTGTATTCAGATAATTTCTGTTCGGTATATGTATTTATTTCCATGTGTCGATTATACCATAAAAAAGGCGGCAAGTACAGCTACCTACCGCAATTTTTCTTAGTATTTATCAGCGTTTTCAGGGGTTACGCCACATTCTTGGGGTCAGTATGTTTAACCGCTTTTTTCTGCTCAATAGCTAACCCCTCCATCAGCCATCTGAATTGCTGTGGCGTGAGATCCCGGGCCTCGTTCTCGTCCCTCGGCCATTGAAAACGCCCTGAAGCCAACCGTTTGTACAGCATCACAAAACCGTCTCCTTCCCATACTAACCCTTTGATGCGGTCGGTACGTTTACCGCAGAAAAGAAACAGCGTATTGCCAAAAGGGTCGAGCTTAAAAGTGTTTTGCACCAGGGCTGCCAGTCCGTCAATCCCGCGCCTCAGATCGGTATATCCGCAGGCGATGTATACCTTGTCAAAGCCAACAGCATCGTTAAGCATTTGATGCCGCCTTAACCGCATTATGGATCAGATGATATGGTGTATCCGAATTCACGCTGATGATCGCCGGCCCAATGGTTATCGTAAGCTCAGCCTTGAATTTTACCGGTATCTCAACTGTAGTACATGCGTATGGTACTTCGGCAAAGCCGGCCTCTATTGTTTCGCATGCGGCCACCTTTATTTTGTTAAGCCAGTAATAATATGCGTCTTTGCTAACGTTGTTCAGCTGGCACCATTCTTTTACCTTCATTCCGCTGTTCTGGCAGCTCCTTATAATGCCTTCCCATTGCTTCAGCTTGACTTGTTTTGCCACGAGTTGTGTATTCATGAGTAAATTCCCACCCTTTCGTCTCCTGTCGGATTTGTCGTGCCACTTTTGCCTCTGTTCACGACTTCGGTTGGAATATTATCTCATGACTACACTTTTCTCGGTAGATACCGGTGATTTACCGCTTACGCACAAAAGTGGATGGACCTACATTTTAGGTCCATCCACTTTTGCACGACTACTATAAAATACTGAGCCAGTCACGTCTCGCGTAAAGAATCCTTACGACATTGACCACCTTGGCTTTCTCATCGATAACGAAAAACGCGATGTAGTTTTTGATGATCAGTTTGCGGTAGCCCATTGTCTTAAGGCGCTCATCCGTAACTGGGGGACATCTTTGCGGCATGTTAGTAAGATCCGAAAGCACTTTTTCAATCTCGTCCATCATCTTTGCTGCAGTCACAGGTGCAGACAACTGAGATGAGATATACCGGACAATGTCCCTCAGATCGCTTTTTGAGACTCTGGCAAGCTCTATCTTATATTCTCCCATCGGCCATTTCCTGCCGAACTTCCCGCATGGCGTCGGCGAGGGGCTGTGTCCTATCAGCCTTCACATCTGCCATACCCTCGTCAAGCAAACGATACAGTTCAAGCTTGCCGTTAAGTGTCTCATAGGTCTCAATACTCATGACAGCCAGGTCCCCCTGCCCGTTCTTTGTAATAAACACAGGCTCACGGCTCTCGTGGCAAAATGTTGATATTTCGTTGTAGCAATTTCTCAAATCTGTGCTGGACCTAATATTTGGCATAGAATCAGCCTCCTTATAATCTAAAGATATTATACGCGAATTTCTTTAGACAATCAAGTCAAAGGGAGGCATACTTTCCAGGAGCCGCCCTGTTTTATTCAGTTGCAGTATGGGCAGGGTGTGTAGCCCCAGCTTATAGCAGCCTGTGTATTGTAAATCCAGAAACTGTTCATGGATATGTCGCAATTCGGGCAGCCATACTTATGGTACACTTCCGATCCGTCATCGGGGACAATAACGACATGATCGTCCATGAATAAAGCCTTTTCCATATACGCCGAGCCTTCATAATAGAGATCCTCCATGCTGGATTCTAAAAATTGTATTTCGCTCTCGAGTTCACTGATATTGGCTTGCTGATCGTTTGCCTCGTCCTGTAGGTTCTGTATCTCACTTTTCTGTTCCTTTATCGTCTCATCCTTTTCGGTTATGATTGTATCCTTTTCCTGAAGCTGCGCTTCCTGGCTCATTATCTGGGCGTTGCTTTTTTCAAGAATATCCTTCTGCTCCGCCGATTTCAGATACTGCCAGACGTTAAGGCCCGCCAGAGCGGCGACGACAACAGCAGCGGCGGCCCATACGATCACCATCTTGGACCGTATATACTGCTTGCCGCAGCCGGTGCATCTCCTGGTGCTGCTGTCGATGTACCCGCCGCATTTTTTACAGCCTTGCAGCTGCGCGGACTGCACGGTGTTGGCTGCCGGCGGTTCGTTTGAATACCAGCCACCATACGCGCCGGCCGCCGGGTCCGCCTTTCTCTCAAGGACCTGCGTTCCCACGGCCGCTTGCGTCGGTATACCTGCTGTGTCAGACCGGTTCTGCATTGGGATGTTACCCGTATCCGACCAGGCCTGCGCTTTCTGAACCGGAGCCTCCGGCATCATCGGCGCCGGATCCGTCATCTCCTGTTCGGCGCCGCACTGGCCGACTGCGCTGCCGCAGTTATTGCAAAAGACGCTGCCTTCTTGTAAATTGGCCCCGCAATTATTGCAAAACATATGAAACCCCCTTCTCCATTTGATTATGATACAACCATAACAAGTTGGGCAAATAACGTCAACATGGTTTGACAAAATATTATATAAAATGTGGTTAGATACAAAGCTCAGGAACAAAGGTGTATCCCTCTCTGACGAAAGAGCGTAAGTGATGTTCAACGATAGATGTTTTACTGTCCCTGCGGTTGAACCGATAAGCGAATTCACTGAAGTAACCTTGTATCCGCTTTGCTCCGAGTCCGTGAAAAGTACCCTGGAACATCGCCTTGGCGTTCGAAACGAACAGGTGGACCAGTTTATGCGGGCTTGTTTCACCAGGATATCGATAACAAGATCGCAAACGGGAAACGACATTTAAACTGCACCAATCTCAATATAAACAGTCTGAAGAAGTCACCACAGGGGTTACGAAATATATTATAAATTGGTATATGAAACAATTATCAGTTACTCTTACGACTCTTATAACGATGAAAAATGCGGGAGACTCTGGGTAAGTTGTTACATCCAAATTGAGATATCCAGTTGCATAGATCAGTAACAATTTAGTCTCGGCGCATTCTACTCGGTACTGGTAAACAATCTGCAGAACCGCACGCAAAAGAGCGACCTCCTCACTGAGGAGACTGTTGAGCTGCTAACCTCTCCCTTTGAGCAATACCACGGGCTGGCCAAGCCAAAACGCGAGTATTACATTTACGAAATTATCCCCGGTGGAATTTGATGATGTGCCGTTATCGGCAAATAACGGTTCTTTTTATGTGAATATTCCATTGTTTCTTGCCGATAATATGCTATAATAAGCAGGAAGTCAAAGGAGGATTGGCGATGAACTATTTGTCGGTAGCGGACACAGCGAAAAAATGGAATGTGTCCGAGCGCACTGTCCGGAATTACTGTGCTCAGAATAAAATACCCGGCGCGTTCCTTACGGGTAAGACATGGAACATCCCGGAAAGCGCCGTCAAGCCGGACAGAATTAACGCACGCACAGCCGCGCCGAAAACGCTGCTGGATATTCTGAAAGCGGAACAGGCCGCGAAAACCTCCGGCGGCATCTATCATAAGGTGCAGATCGAGCTGACCTACAATTCCAACCACATTGAGGGCAGCCGTCTCACCCACGACCAGACGCGCTATATCTTTGAGACAAACACCATCGGTGTTGCCGGGGAATCCATGAATGTGGATGACATCGTAGAAACGGCGAATCACTTTAAGTGTATTGATATGATCATCACGCAGGCGAAGTATGCGCTGTCGGAAAAGTTCATTAAGGAACTGCATCTCACATTGAAGAGCGGTACCAGCGACGCACGGCGCGACTGGTTTGCCGTGGGAGATTATAAGCGAATGCCGAATGAAGTGGGCGGTAGAGATACCACGCCGCCGGAGGAAGTGTCCGCCGCGATGGGCGCACTTCTGACCGAGTATAACGCAGTCAAAGAAAAGACACTGGAGGATATCATCGGCTTTCATGTCCGCTTTGAGTCTATCCACCCGTTTCAAGATGGCAACGGTCGTGTCGGACGCCTCATCATGTTCAAGGAATGCCTGCGAAACGGTATTGTGCCGTTCATCATTTATGATGATATGAAGATGTTCTATTATCGCGGGTTGCATGAGTGGAACAGCGAAAAAGGCTATCTGACAAACACCTGCCTTGCGGCACAGGATAAGTTCAAGAAGTATCTGGACTATTTCAGAATTGTGTATTAATCAAGTTTTGGGGAGGAAACATCATGCAGAAGAAAGCATTGGTCGTCATAGATATTCAGAACGACATAACAAAGAATTACAAGGCACTTTTTTCTGTTTCTTTCTGGCATTATCATATTTTCAAATCGAATTTCACGGATTCAGGATCTTTATAAAACACAGTCAGCCAACTTATTGATCGAGGTGAAAAATGAAAAAACTAATTATTTGCCTGTTGATGCTGCCGGTTATTTTAGTCTCGTTCATCTCAGCGCAGGCCAATTCCGGGCCGACATATATTGAAGCCAACCCCGGACTGGAGATGGCTGTGGACGCCGGCTGCCCCATCGCCATTTTACACGAGGACCTGACTTTTGATTTCTCCGGAGGCGACTGGGGGGATTGGAGCCCCCTGGCAGAAGTCACCGCCTCCTACACCATGACAAATCCCACGAACGAAGACGTCTCCGTCACGATGTCCTTTCCTTTTGTGACGCGCTTTTCAGCCCTCGCTCCAGGCGTGTCGCTTGTCGGCGTGGACGGTACGGCCGCGGCTTTTGACGTATACTATGGAAAGGAAATCAGGGATGTGACGGACCTGTCCAATCTCAATCTCAGCGACGTTCTGTCGAATGTCCTGCTGAAGGCGCCGAAAGAGCCGGAGGACGGGCTTCTGTACACCGTCACGGTCGACACGTCTGCTCTGCCTGCCGGTACGGAACGGATTTATGTGCGCTTGCGTTTTGAGCCCCAGGACGATGTCTTCTATGTTGACGGCTTCAACGGCATGTCCCGCTACGACGACGGCACCAACGAGGTCAGCGCGTGGATTTATATCGGCCGCGACTACAGGCCGCTAACCATATTCGCGCCGGGCGGAGACCTTAAGGATTACAGCCTCAACGCATATGCGTCACACGACAGCGATACGCCGCTCCAAAACATCCGCCTGAACCTTACGCAAAAATCTATCGGCTTCCGCGCATACATTGAACACTGCCTGCTGTCAGACAGCGGCTCGGAAGCGGATGACCAGGCGTCGCTGATGGACGAGAGCTTTTACTGGGCATTGCTTCAGGAACTGGACAGCAATACCTATGCGGATATGTACGGCAGTACCATTCCCTCTGCCGATTTGTTGTCTTCCGTAAGCTACAGTGACCGGCTGGCCATGGCGGTCTACACGGTGGACTTTTTGAAGGGTGAAACAAAAAACGTCACCGTTCAGTGCACTTTGGAGGGAACGATGCGGCGACCCTCTGGATATTCCATGGAAAAGGCCACGTATACGTATACATATCTGTCCAACCCCGCAAAGGAATGGGCATCCTTCGGCACCCTGTCTCTCACTGTCATTCCGTCGGAGAACATGCCCCTTTCATCGTCCGTGCCCATGCTGACCCCTGATGACAGCGGCAGCCACACCGTAAAGCTGGAAGGACTGCCGGAAAGCAATATCACCCTAACGCTGGGCACCCCGGCATCCGAAACAAATGCCAAAGCGAATTCAGCGCTCCCGTTGATCATCATCGTTATCATTATTGCCGCTGCTATAACGATTGTGCTGCTTGTCCGCCATACCCGCAGGAGGAAAACTCAAAACCCGCCGCTTTAGGCGGGCTTTCAGGATCAACCAATGCGTGGATAACGTCGGCGTATGCGAGGATTTGGGTGTTGATTACATTATCAAACGTAATCTGCGGAAAGAATCACCGGCTGCCTGGCTTTCAATTGT
>JAAYBH010000087.1 GCA_012718935.1 Clostridiales bacterium | reverse complement strand
TTGAAGGCGTAATCGGCGATTTTGGATTCGGCGAGCGGCTTGCCGCTGACGAAGATCGCTCTAAATAGGCCGAGAAAATCAATGTTGAACAGGACATGGCCGACAGAAGCCGCCGCCTCGCCGCCGCTGGAGGCAGCGCCGGTGGCGCTTGATACGGCGTCGGTAACAGCGGGTGCCACGGCGGCCGCAGCGCCGGTGGCGCTTGATACGGCATCCGCCGCCGTGGCGGAATTACCGCCGTCAACGCCCAGGATCATATTGAACCACCCTGTGGCACCGCCAAAGAAGCCTTCCAGCTTTGGCGTTTTCAGCCAGCCCTCGACGATTTTCATGACACCCTCGAAGACCCAGACGGCGCCCAGCCATATCCGGAACAGCACCAGCATGAAGCTGGGCGTTCTGTTTGAGAAGTGGCCGCCTACAAAGCTCCTGCGGTTCCGGATCGTAAAGAACTCGTTTTTCATGTAATGGATGATTTTATTCCATCCCGCCACCTGGGCGAAATAGACGAGGTTCATGAAATGCTTGGCGAACATGGCAAAGAACGATGCCAGCGATATCTTTTTCTTGTCGGTGCCCACGAACGCTACGCCGTATCGGCCGCCGATGCAGAGCATCGCCCCGTGGAATTTTGGTTTATATTTTTCCAGTTCACCTTTCCCGGTAATCTCCGTTATGATGTTGCAGGCGATGGTATGGGCGCTCTGCTCGGCGTTTTCAACCATCTGAGGGGCCGGAGCCGTCTGGTTTTCCGGAATATAGAATATATTATCCCCGGCGACATAAATATCAGTCCGCCCCTCCGCCCGGAGGTACGCATCTGTCTGCAGCCGACATCGGCCGGCCTTCATCAGGGAATCCAATTTGGATACAACATCGCAGCCCTCGACACCGGCTGACCACATGACGGTCGCCGTCACGTCGCGAATGATTTTATCTCCCTGCTTCAGCTCGATATAACCGTCGCCCAGCGCCGATACGCCTGTTTTCAAAACAATTTCGACACCCATTTTACGAAGCCGCCTGTCGGCTTTTTCGGACACATGCGCCGGAAATGTCGGGACGATGCGGTCCAGCATATCCACAGCGACAATGCGGACGAGGCTGCGGGGAATGTCGTGCTCCTTGCAGAGGTACGGTATCCACTCGGCCAGTTCGCCGGCCATCTCCGCGCCCGTAAACCCAGCGCCGACAATATAAAAGGTCAAAAGCCTCCTTTTTTTCTCAGGATCCGTCTCCGAGGCGGCGCTTTTGAAAACCTCAAAGATATGATACTTCAGCCTGATGGCGTCGTCGTACGACCAAAGCTTGTAGGAATACTCCTCCGCGCCCGGCGTGCCGAAAAAAGTCGGCTTTGATCCGGCTGCCACAACAAGATAATCGTAGCTGTAGCTGCCGTTTTTGCCAATGACGGTTTTCGTGTCGTAATTGACGCCGGTGACGGTGTCGAGCTTCACGTCCACGCGGCGGCCGGCGAAAATTTTACCCAGACTGATCCGGACGTGATCCTCCGGAACCCGGTTGGCCGCGACCTCATGGAGCTCGGTCAGCATGGCGTGGTAAGGATTCTTATCGATGAGCGTGATATGTATGTCGGACATTTTTTTAAAGCGTTTGGCCAGTTTTTTTGCCGTCAGGACACCGGCGTATCCCGCGCCGACGATAACGATGCTCTTTCCCATTTTGTAACCCCTTCAAGAAATTTACCCGATTTGGTTAATTGACTTCAGCGAATATTGACAATTACCCATAAATAAACAATAATGACACCAGTAAGTCTGATATTAACGAAATTTTGCGGAAACTAAATTGGTTTCATAACGATATACTGATATGTTAATGCCAATTTGTTCAAACGACCTGCAAGTTCGTTAAATAATTGTTTATCGAAAATCGCTTTATTTAAGTATAAATTAACATAATAAAATAATCCCGTATCCTGAGATACGAAGGAGAAATAATGGAACCAAAATATTTAGAAAGCGTCTCGCGGACGACTTTGTTCAGCAGTATTGACATCAAGGACATCCCCCACGTGCTCGACTGTCTTGACCATAAAATCATGACGTTCAGGAAGAACGCCTATATCGTGAAAATAAACGATAGATATAGCGGCGTCTACATCGTGCTGGACGGTGAGGCGGGCGTAGTCAGGGAAAGCTGCAGCGGCAACAGGGTCGTCGTCAATGTATTCAATGTCGGAGATGTCATCGGCGACGCTTTCGCTTTCTGCGGAGCAGAAGCCTGGCCGGGCACCATCCAGGCGCTGACGGACTGCGTACTGATGACCGTCCGTCCCGAGAAGATCCTGAACATGTGCAACAGGACGTGCACCTTTCATAAAATCATTCTGGCGAATATGATCCGCGTTATTTCAAAAAAAGCTTGTGATCTCAACAGAAAGGTCGAGTACCTCATGCTGAAAAGCATTAAAGGAAAGCTGAGTAAATACCTGTTGGAGCAAAAAGACAAAAAAGGCAGCCTGACATTCAAGGTGCCGCTCAACAGGGAGAAGCTCGCAGATTTCCTGAATATTTCGAGGCCGTCCATGTCCCGGGAGCTGTGCAGCATGCGGGATAACGGGATTATTGATTTTCACGGGGACCTGGTCAGAATCAATGACGAACAAAAACTGAGGCTGCTTCTTGAAGAATGAGATTCCACCGGTATAGAAAACACTGAAGGGAAAGCTGTTTGATGCAAAGCGGAACGACAGGCAAAGAAATGAATCAATGCGCACCCCCGAGAAAAATGGCGGTCGCGGCGGCGGAGGATGACGCCGTACTCAGCGCCGTTTCAACGGCTTACCAGCGCGGGCTGGTCACGCCCGTTCTGTGCGGCAGCGAGAAAAAAATCAAAGAAATTGCCGATCATATGCAGCTCGATATCGCAGCCTTTGAAATCATACACTGCGAAACGGTACGCGAAGCCGTCGGGGCTGCCGTATCCCTTGTCAGAGAGGACCGGTGCGGCATCCTGATGAAAGGAAATGTCCAGACGGCGGACCTGCTGCGGGTTGTACTCGACAAGGAAAAAGGCTTACGGAGCAGCAGTATTCTGTCCCATGTGAGTATCCTCGATTCTCCCATACTTAAAAGGCGCTTCCTGCTCACAGACGCCGCCATGGTGACGTATCCCGACCTCAGCAGGAAGGTTGAGCTGATCAACAACGCCGTGAAAGCCGCTCACGGCCTCGGCATTCAGAATCCCAAAGTCGCTGTGCTGGCGGCTGTCGAGGTTGTCAACCCTGACATGCCGGCGACGCTGGACGCTGCCGCGCTGACGGCCATGAACCGGCGCGGGCAGCTCGCCGGCTGTATCGTGGACGGCCCTCTTGCGATGGACCTGGCCCTCTCGGAGGAAGCGGCACGTCATAAAAACGTCAAGTCCGAGGTCGCCGGGCAAGCGGACATCCTGCTTGTCCCGAATATCGACGCGGGCAACATGGTCCTGAAAGCCCTTGTCCACGGCGGCAAATGCCTGTTCGGAGGCCTGGTCATGGGCGCCAGGGTGCCGGTCCTGATGAATTCCCGTTCGGATTCCGTTGAGAGCAGGCTGTATTCCATCGAATGCGCCGCCGCGGTCGGAAACTGACGCGGTCAGTAACTGACGCGGTCAGGGACTGACATGAACCCTCAATACTATATGAAAGCAGGTTGCAGATGAACACAATTCTCCGCCTCGGCGTTTATGACAGCCCCGGTGTACTGGACCGGATCGCCGGGCTCATCCGGCGCAACGGTTTGAATATCACAAGCCTGAATTCAGGCACTTTTAAAAACGGCACAGCCCAGATCAGCATCGTCCTCACGGACGCGCGGGCCGACGTCTACAAGCTGGGAAAACAGCTGTACGACATCAATTTCGCAGCCGATTACAAGGTGTTTGGCATCGAAAACGCCTGCATTCGCGAGCTGGCGCTGATCCGTATGAAGACCTCCGACTTTGACGGGGCGCATTTTAAGGACGCCCGGATTCTCGAAGAGGGCTCCGACGAGATCAGTTTTGAAATCACCGGGCTGCCCCAGGAGATCGACACTCTTCTCCAGTCGGTGCAGGGTAAAGTCCTTGACGTTGTTCGCTCTGGCGCTCTCGCCATACAAAAGGGAGGGAACGGTTTACATTGAATAATAAGGCTTATAAGATTCTCGTCATCAATCCGGGCTCCACGTCCACAAAAATCGCCGTTTACGAGAACGAGCATCCCATTGC
>JAAYBH010000012.1 GCA_012718935.1 Clostridiales bacterium | reverse complement strand
TGTAATGCAGGTATTAGCTTTCCTGAAGGTGCTTTTGGATAATTTCGCCCTGCTTGCCGGAGTTGGCGTAATCAAGCACATCCTCCGGGTAGCCGGGCAGGCGGCGCCATACGCCGTCAAGCGTGACGGACGCGCCGTCACCTGTCGTCAGAAAGAGGGTGACCTTGCGCTGGGTGGCCGAGCCCGTCGGGTCGGCCGCCACCTGGATGACATAATTGACCTCCGTGTCCGAGGACTGGTTGTTCTCATAATCGATCTTCTCGCCCTGAACGCCCTGGGCGTGGGCCTCGAGATACGCGTTGACAGACGGGACAACGAAGGTGCCTCTGTCGGCGAGCGCTTCCTTCGCCGGGGATAGGGTCCCGCCGCCGTCCGTGGGAATATCGAAGTTTTCAAAGGGGTCCCGCATATAACCGTCCAGCAGATACATGGACAGGTTGTCGCTGAGCCCCTCGCCGCCTGCCGCGAACTGCATTTCAACGGGGGCGTCCTTCAGAAGATCCGAGATGAAATCACTTGCGTCCAATGTAACCTTCAGCCAAAAAACGCCCGTATATGACCCGGATGCTTTGCGGTTGTCGTTGGAATCCACCTTGTCTATGTACATCTCGCATTCATAGTTGGCGTAATATCCGGGCGCCAGCTCCTTCTGCCAGGATCCTTCGGCTTCAATGACATAGATGCTCGGGTCATAAAGACCGCTGCTTGAGCCGGGGCTCGCTTGACCGCTGTCGGTTGCGTCCGGGGACGCGGACGGCTTGACGTCACCGGCAGGCCCGCCCTGGGGACCGTCGAGCAGGGGCGGCCCTTCCTCCGACGGCGACGGCAAACTGGACGGAGACGCGGCAGATTCCTTTTTATCGCAGCCGGCGAAGGCAAACAGCACGGACAGCACAATCAAGATCGTTACGATACGCAAAAGCCTGAATGATTTCATTTTTCACACTCCCGTTATGTCGTCACCGCCCAGTAATGGCGATCAGCAGAATTATGGGTGATACAAGAAGTTTCTCACAATTACCTCCGATTGTAATAATAACCATTATATTTGATTTCTGGGATTCTTCAATAGAATTTCAGAAGAATTCGAAGGTAAAGGCATTATTTTCATCAGGCTGGACAAAATGTGACTGTAAATCATTCGGTGAGGCGCAGGCGGAGATGACATTCAACGAGCTTTATTCCGAGCTTTTAAACGCGGCGGCGGGAAACGGCAGCCATCCATATTCCGAAACGCTCAGGGAGCATAAAGATCATACAGGTATCGACTGCCTTCTGCATCCTTCGATGTACGCGCCGGTATGGAGAACAAAGCCGTGCGACTGCGGCGGGGACGAGGCGCCCGGGTGCGTCAGCCGCTGCATTTACAGCGCCATCGTGCGAAATCCGGACGGAGAGCTTGTCATTGACAAGGACCGGTGCGTCGGCTGCGGCGAGTGCCTCGAGGCCTGCGCTTCGGGCGTGCTCACCGCAAGCCGGGACGTTCTGCCGGTGCTGGATGCGGTGAAAAATTCAAAAGGCCCCGTCTATGCCATGGTTGCGCCGGTTACCGCCGGGCAATTCGGGAATGTCTCAATGGGCAGGCTCCGGTCGGCCTTCAAGTCCATTGGTTTTGCCGGCATGGTGGAGGTCGCTTTGTTTGCCGACATCCTGACGCTGAAGGAAGCGCTGATCTTTGACAGAAAAATTAAATCCGACGAAGATTTTATGCTGACAAGCTGCTGCTGTCCGATCTGGATTGCCATGGTACGCCGGGGGTATGCCCGGTATATGAGCAAAATCCCGGACTCGGTCTCGCCGATGGTGGCCTGCGGCCGCGCCGTCAGGCAGATGGAGCCGTCGGCGGTGACGGTCTTTATCGGCCCGTGCCTTGCCAAAAAGGCGGAAGCCCGGGATAGGGACATTGCGGATGCCGTTGACTTTGTGCTGACGTTTGAAGAGACACGCGATATTTTTGACGCGTTCCATATCAGCGTTGAGGAGCTGAAGGATGACGAAAAGGAGCATTCCTCGAAAGCGGGCAGGATTTACGGCCGGACCGCAGGCGTCAGCGAGGCGGTGCGGGAGACCGTTCACCGTCTCAACCCCAACCGCCGCATTGAAGTCCGGGCGGAGCAGGCCGACGGGACGAAAAGCTGCCGGGAGCTGCTCCAGCGGCTTCAGGAGGGCAAAATCACAGCCAATTACCTGGAGGGTATGGGCTGCGAGGGCGGCTGCTGCGGGGGGCCGAAGGTGCTGATTCCCCCGGAGGATGGGAAATGTTATGTAAACATGTATGGCAAAGCATCGCCTTACGAAACGCCGCTGGATAATCCGAACGTGCGCGAATTGCTGCAGCGTCTTGGGTTTAATTCCGTCGAGAGCCTCCTGAGAGACAGCATTTTCACCCGGCATTTTGAAGAACTGGCAGTGAAGTTTTGGTAATGCATAGGCTGTGCGGTATTCTGCAAAATATAACGTCATAATATCGGCTTCAGGGGTACAACATGCTGACGCTGCTCGAAAACATCGGATGCTTCTGCCCGGAGTTCATTGGAGATAAGGATATCATCATCGCCGGCGAAAGGATATTAAGTATCGCCCGTCCCGGCGCGCTGAGCCATAATCCGCTAGTCGAGACCATGATCGACTGCCGGGGTTTGTACGCTTTCCCGGGCTTTGTCGACCAGCATGTCCATTTCGCGGGGGCGGGTGGCGAGGAGGGCTTTAAAAGCCGGACGAGGGAGCTGGAGGCAAAGGAGCTTTTTGAAACCGGCATCACGACGGCCGTGGGCCTTCTAGGGGCCGACGGCACGACGCGCAGTATGGAAAACCTGTACGCCAAGGCCAAAGCTCTGGAGGCGGAGGGTCTGACGACCTTTATTTATTCCGGCAGCTATGCTTATCCGCCCGTAACGCTGACGGGGAGTCTGCTCCGCGATATCGTCTATATCGATAAGGTCATCGGCGCCGGGGAGATCGCCGTGTCCGATCACCGGTCGTCCAATCCCGTTGCGGCAGAGCTCATAAAGCTGGCTTCCGGGGTACATCTGGGCGGGTTGCTCGCGGGAAAAGCGGGGCTCGTCCACCTCCATTTTGGTGATGGAAAAGGCGGCCTGTCGCCGCTCAGGGAAGCGCTGGATACGTCCGACCTGCCGGCGGAGCTGTTCGTTCCGACACATATGAACAGAAATCCGGTACTGTTCCGAGAGGCCGCCAGCTACGCGGGGACCGGCGGGCATATCGATCTGACAGCAGGGGAAAAGGACGGCCTCACCGTGCCGGACGCCGTCCGGTCTCTTGCTGCCGAGGGACTCGATATGTCCCGCGTCACGGTCAGCTCGGATGCCGGCGGCAGCATGCCAAGCGGCGGGATCGCGCCGTCCTCGGCATTGTTTGACGATTTTTCGGAAATAATAAAGCAATCGGTGCTTCCGCAGGAAAAGGCGGTCCGCCTGTTTACTGAAAACGCGGCGAAAGCGCTGAAGCTTTATCCGAAGAAGGGCGTTCTCCGGGAGGGGAGCGACGCAGACATACTGATTACAGATAAGGAGTATCAATTGCAAATGCTCTTTTGCATGGGACAAAGAGTGGTGAACCGCACATGAAAAAAAACAGCCCGAAAGGCTGCCTGATCATCATCGGCGGCGCGGAGGACAAGACGGAGGGGTGCGTCATTCTCAAAGAGGCTGCCGGGATGCTGGGGGAGCAGGATATTCTCACCGTTCTGACAACCGCCACCGAGAAGCCGGAAGAGATCGGGCGGAATTACCTGTCGGTATTCCGTAGCCTCGGCGTCGCCAACGCCCGTATTCTGAGCATTGCGAACCGCGACGAAGCCAACAGCGACGAAATGAGCGGTAAAATCAAAAGCTCCAAATGCGTTTTCATGACGGGCGGCGACCAGCTCCGCCTCACCAGTATCCTGGGCGGCACATGGGCCGGAAACGAGCTGAGGAGCCTGTACGATACCGGCGGTGTTATTATGGGCACCAGCGCCGGGGCGTCCGTCATGAGCGCGACGATGATTGTCAATGGGGACGACAATGAGCCGGCAAAGAAATGCACCTTGAAAATGGCCCCCGGCCTCGGACTGGTGGACGGTGTGATCATCGACCAGCATTTCGACCAGCGGGGCCGGTTCGGACGCCTCATGTGCGGCGTGGCGGAAAACCCGGACGCCATCGGCATCGGAATCGACGAGGATACGTCCGTAAAGCTGCAGCCGGACATGCATTTTGAGGTCGTCGGCACAAACGCCGTGACCGTCATCGACGGGACGACGATTAAAAGCTCCAATGTGTCTGAGCTCCGGCAAAACGAGATACTCGCCATTACGGGCGTTACGGTCCATGTCCTCCCGCAGGGTTACGGGTACGATCTTTTGAGCAGAAAGGTTATACGTTTTTAAAGAAATGAAGACGAATCAAATAAAGATCCTTGAACTCACGGGCTACAGCGGAAAAAACATCTACAGCCACAGGCCGGTCATGAAAATGATCGTCGATATCGGAGATTACGGCAATATTCCGACGAAAGAGATCCCAATGTTCAATGACAAGCTCCTGAAGATGCTCCCCGGTCTTGGAAAGAACTGCTGCGGCCTCGGCTACGAGGGCGGTTTTGCCGACAGACTGAAGGAAGGCACTTATCTCGCGCACGTTCTGGAGCATGTCATCCTGGAAATACAGTATATGCTGGGCTATGATGTCAGCTACGGAAAAACAAGGACAATGACGGCGCCGGCGCTGTTATATCTTGTTTTTGAGTATCAAAACGAAGTCTGCGGCATGGAATGCGCCAAGGTCGCGGTTTTCATCCTGAACAATCTGATCGCCGGAAAAGACATATTAATCGGCGAATTCCTGGACTACCTGAAGAAAATTTCGAGCGAGGCGGAGCTCGGGCCATCCACCGGCGCCATCGTCAATGAAGCGAAAAAGCGCGGCATTCCGGTGACGCGGATCGGGCATGAGAGCCTGGTTCGGCTGGGTTACGGCAAAAGCAGCCGCCTCGTGGAATCGACGCTGACGGATGCCACCGCCTGCATCTGCGCGGACATTTCGAGCAACAAGCAGCTGTCAAAGTATCTGCTCGGCGAACAGGGTATTCCGGTGCCCTACGGGAAGGTTGTGTATTCGGAAATATCGGCGATGATGGCGGCAAGCCAGATCGGCATGCCGGTGGTTGTCAAACCCCTGGACAGCAATCAGGGGAAGGGCGTCCATCTGAACCTCAACTCCTGCAGCGAAATCAGGGAAGCCTTTTTATGCGCGTCAAAGTATTCAAGCGGTGTCATCGTCGAGCAGTTTAAGAAGGGTAAGGATTACCGCGTTCTCGTCGTCGGGAGCGAAGCCAGGGCAGCCGCGCAGCGCGTTCCCGCCCATGTGACAGGCGACGGGCGTCATACGGTCAGGGAATTGATTGACATTGCCAACGAAGACCCGCGGCGGGGCGAGCGCCACGAACGGCAGCTGACGAAAATCAGGCTGGACGATGTAGCCGTCACCCTGATAAAGAAATCCGGCCTGACACCGGAAACCGTCCCGGAAGAAGGGGAAATCGTTTTGCTCCGCGAGAACGGCAATCTGTCCACCGGCGGTACGGCTGTGGATTGTACGGACATCATCCACCCGGACAATGCCGAGCTGGCCGTCCGGGCGGCGGCTGCCCTCGGCATCGACATCGCGGGAATCGATATTGTAACGGAGGATATAACGCAGTCCATTCTCGAAACCGGCGGCGTGATCGTCGAGGTCAATACCGCCCCCGGCATCCGGATGCATCTCTACCCATCCGAAGGGAAACCGCGCAATGTGGCGAAGGATATCGTTGATTACCTGTTCCCGAATGACGAGTCGGTCCGGTTCCCCATTGTCTCGGTCACAGGCACGAACGGAAAAACGACGGTGACGCGGCTAATCCAGCACATTCTCATGACGTCGGGCCGGACGGTCGGACTGACCAGCACCGGCGGCACCTTCGTGGGTCATAAGTGTATTGCCCAGGGCGATCATTCAGGGCCTATGAGCGCCCGGTCGCTGCTCTCAAACAAAGCCATCACCGCGGCCGTCCTAGAGACGGCGCGGGGCGGCATTGTCCGGGAGGGGCTCGGCTATGAAGCTGCCGACGTGAGTGTGATTACGAACATCACGGAGGACCATCTTGGCCTCGACGGCGTTGAGACGCTGGAGGATCTTGTTTTCGTCAAATCCCTCGTGGCCGAGGCCGTCAAGGACGGGGGCGCGGCCGTATTGAACGCGCGGGACCCCTCGACGCCGGCAGTGCTGCTTCGAATCGACAGGCTCGATAACACCAGAGTCCGGCCAATCCTATTCGATAATGAGGCAAAAGCCAGCGCGGCGTATGACCGGCCCGACTGCGTGCGCGTTTTCAATGACGGCGGCTGGATACGTGTAAGGGATGGCACAAAGACAATTAATGTCATGCACGTGCGGGAGATCCCGATCACGCTGGGCGGTCTCGTGGAGTGCAATATTGAAAATGCGCTGGCAGCGGCAGCCGCACTTTACGGGCTTGGCATGGCGGCCGACAGCATCAAAGCCGGGCTGATGAGTTTTACGGACAACACCGGAAGGTTCGAGCTCTACGACTACAACGGCGCGGTCATTATGCTGGATTACGGGCATAATCCGGCCGGTTATGAAAATGTGATCAAAACCTGTGCGCGGCTGGCGCATAAGCGCCTCGTCGGCGTCATCGGCATGCCCGGCGACCGCGCCGATCCGGCGATACAAACCGTCGGCAGGCTGTCCGCCGCGGCCTTCGACCGTCTCATTATTAAAGAGGATGATGACAAGCGCGGCAGGGAACCCGGCGAAGTCGCCGGGCTGCTGCTTGACGCCGCTCTCGGCGCGGGATTCGAAATATCACAGGCTGCCGTTGTTGAAGATGAGCTGGAGGCTTTGAAAAAGGCTGTTGCCGAAGCGCGCGGCGGCGACCTGATCGTCGTATTTTACGAAAAGCTGCGCCGCCTGCAGAAATACCTGGAGGACATCGGCGCAAAAAAGCAATATGCCTCCGTCGGCAGCAAAGCCGCCGCCGGCCTCGTATAAAGGGAATACCGCGCAGGCGGGAATCCAGGCCCTCGTAAGGATCGTGGATTCCCGCCTGCGCGAGCATGACAGCATAATCTGTTTATTCCAGCGTGGTGGCGACGCGTTTGAGCTCGTCGATGATCTGTATCTTTTGCGGGCAGACGGACTCGCAGGCGCCGCAGGCGATGCATGCGGAGGCTTTTGCGCTGCCGAACATCTGTTCGAGACCGCAGGCGAATTTCGCCGCGTCCAGATCGTCGTAGACGAGATACCGGTTCATAGCGTCGAACATCTGGGGGATATGGATGCCCTGGGGGCAGTCCTTGACGCAGTAGGCGCAGGAGGTACAGGGAACCTGCGGAATATCAATCAGCACCTGGCGCGCCCTCTCAACGACAGCCTTCTCCTCCGCGCTGAGGGGCTTGAAATTCTCCATGTAGGAAATGTTGCTTTTCATCTGGTCCAGCGTGGACATGCCGCTTAAAACGGTGACGATGTTCTGAAGCGACGCGGCGAACCGGATGGCCCAGGAGGCCTGGGGCAGCGTCGGGTCGGCTTCCCTGAAAATACAACCCACGCGGTCGGGAAGATTGGCCAGCGCGCCGCCCTTGACGGGCTCCATGATGATGATGGGCTTATTGTGCTTCAGGGCGACCTCGTAGCATTTCCTCGATTGGACGGAGCCGCTCTCCCAGTCGCCGTAGTTTATTTGCAGCTGGACAAATTCCATGTCCGGGTGCGCCGTCAGCAGCCTGTCCAGCTCGTCTGCCGTATCGTGGAAGGAAAAGCCCATGTGCTTTATGAGCCCTTTTTCCTTCAGCTCGCGGACATAATCCCAGATACCGAATTTGTCAAATGATGCCGTTCTTCCGCCGCCGCAGTTGTGAAGAAGGTAGAAGTCAAAGTAGC
>JAAYBH010000086.1 GCA_012718935.1 Clostridiales bacterium | reverse complement strand
CGGCGCGTTGAAAGTGATAACCATGGACACATCCGCAGAGGAATCCGAGGCAGTGATATCATCCGCACCGGAGGTTGCCGGCTGGTTGGCACAGCCTGAGAATAACGCGCCGAAGCTCACGGCGGCGGTGAGGACGATAACGGTCAGTACCGACATGGCGGCGACGGCTTTCCGCGAGGTACTTTTTGTTTTCATGATTTCTCTCAGCCTTTCTTTCAGAATCTGCTTGTCACGTCCAAGGGCGACGACAAGCATAAAGCCCCTATCGGCCGCCGCACCGGCGGTGTCAAGCAGCATGGCGCCATAAGTACGCCGGTCCGCTTCGCCCAGTTCCCGGACAGCTGAAATATCACAGGCCAGCTCGCACAGCCTGTTCAGTTCCCGCCGCATCCTATAGGCCAGGGGATTGAACCAGTGGACGCAGACGATGAGCTGCAGGAGCCACTTCAGCCAGAGATCGCCCCGGCGGAGATGGCAGAGCTCGTGGCGGATGGCAAGCCCGGCGTTATCAAAGCCTGCCGGCAGGTAAACGGCTGGCCGGAGGATGCCCACAAGCAGAGGTGTCGTGACACCCGTGCTTTCATAAACAGGTACGCGCCCCGTTGTTTTAAGGGTCCGATTCCGCCGCAGCCGGTAAAGCATCAGGGTATATGCATGAAGCGTCCAAAGAAGCATCGCGGAAGCGCCCGCCAGCCAGACACAGGGCAGTAAACGGAGAAGATGTGCCGTTACCGCGCCGATGCGGTCCGCGCTGTCCTTAACAGTGCCATCAGAAGGGTCCGCGGCAGGGAGGCCATCGCCCGTTTCCGGGACAGTCGTTTTTTCATATCCTGCCGCTGCTTCCGAAGAACCGGACGGCGTCGAGCCGTCCGCAGCGGGTGAGTCAGACGGCTGCTCCCGAACCGTCATTGCCGCGGAGAGCGCCGCGGAGATATCCTTAAGACCGCCGGACGCAAAGGGCAGATTCAGCGGGACGGGAATGACGAAGCAGAGAAGCACGATGAGCCAGAGATAATAAAGCCAGGAGCTCCGTAGTTTTTTTCTGACCAGCGTGCCGGAGGCAAGGACAACGAGGCAGGTGGCGCCACCCGCCAGGGACAACCCGAGCGTCAGGATAAAGGCATTACCCATGTTATTCGCTCCCCTTTTCAAGAAAAGCCCGCAGCTCGCGAAGATCCTCCTTTGTCAGATCACCCCCGCTGTATAAAGCCGCGACCATTGATTTAACGCTGCCGTTATAGATGCTGTTCAGGATGCCCTGTGTTTTAGAAAGGCCGTACTCTTCCTTTTTGACAAGGCTCTTATACAGGAACGACCGTCCTGTCTTTTCCGCGGAGACGGCACCCTTTTCGCAGAGCCTTGTCAGCAGGGTCAACACCGTCGTCCGTTCCCACGAGCGGTCCAGCCTGTTTTTGACTTCGCCCGTTGTCAGCCCCTCGGTTGCGTCCCACAGGATTTTCATGACCTCCAGCTCGGCGTCGGTAATTGAAATTCCTTTCACTCATTCACCCCCCCTCGAATCGACTACAATTATCGTCGAATATAGACTACACCCGTAGTCGACGATTGTCAAGAGGGAACTTAAAAAAAATAGGCTGCCTGCATGGCAGCCTTTGTCATTTATTTCTCAGCCTGATTCTGCTGCGTCTGTTTGTTTCCTTGTATCTTTCCCTGTATTGCCTGAGCCTTTCCATGGCGCTCT
>JAAYBH010000085.1 GCA_012718935.1 Clostridiales bacterium | reverse complement strand
GCAGCCGGCAAGGAAGCCTGACAAGCCCTTTGTGCCGCGTCAGGTCCCGCAAAAACGCGTTATCGATACCTCGGGCGCGACCATCAATATCGATAAATATGACGAACGTCTTGATAAACTTGTTCCCGAACGCGCCGAGCACATGGCGCGCGGCAAGGAAAAGTTCTCCAGGAAAAGCCAGAATCGCACCCCCACCGTCGCGCAGGGCGCAAAGCGGCGTCAGGAAGAGCGCGAGAGGATGCAGCGCCTCCAGTTTGAGATTGCCAAGAAAGCGCAGCTGAAGGTCAGCATCCCTGACGAAATCTCTGTCGGGGAGCTGGCGGCCCGTATGAAAAAGACGGGCGCCGAGGTTGTCAAAAAGCTGATTAAGCTCGGCGTCATGGCCTCATTATCGGATGTCATCGATTATGAAACGGCGGCGCTTGTCGCCATTGAGCTCGGCTGCAAGGTGGAGCATGAGGTCGTCGTCACGATTGAGGCGCGTCTGATAGACGACAGCGCCGACAATGAGGAGGATCTGCTCCCGAGAGCACCCGTCGTCGTCGTGATGGGCCATGTGGACCACGGCAAGACTTCACTCCTCGATAAAATCCGCGAGGCGAATGTCGCCCAGGGCGAAGCCGGCGGGATCACACAGCACATCGGCGCGTACCGTGTTGAAATAAACGGCAGTCCCATCACCTTCCTCGACACACCGGGCCACGAAGCGTTTACCTCCATGCGCGCCCGCGGCGCCAAAATCACCGATATCGCCATTCTTGTCGTGGCGGCCGACGACGGCATCATGCCCCAGACGGTGGAATCCATCAACCACGCCAAAGCCGCGAATATCCCGATCATCGTCGCCATCAATAAAATGGATGTACCGGGCGCCAATCCGGACAGGATCAAGCAGCAGCTGACAGAATACAACCTTGTCAGCGACGAATGGGGCGGCGAGACGATCATCTGCCCGATTTCGGCCAAGACCGGTCTGGGCATCGATCACCTGCTTGAAATGGTCGTCCTGACGGCTGAAATGGGCGAGCTGCGGGCCAATCCGAACAGGCCGGCCCGCGGTACCGTCATCGAAGCGCGCCTTGACAAAGGCCGCGGCCCCATCATGACCGTTCTCGTGCAAAACGGCACGCTGAAGCAAAACGATATCATTATCGCCGGGACGGCTGTGGGCCATGTCCGCGTGATGACAAATCACAGGGGCGAGCGCGTCGGCGAAGCCGGGCCGTCCGTACCTGTCGAGATTTCCGGCATGTCGGAGGTCCCCGAAGCGGGCGATACCTTTAACGCCGTCGCCGACGAGCGCATGGCCAGAGCGCTCGTTGAGCAGCGCAAGGAAGAAAAGAAGAACACAGGCGCCGTCAATGTCAAGGTCACATTGGAGGACCTCTTCTCCAGAATCCAGCAGGGCGAGCTCAAGAACCTCAACATTATCGTCAAAGCGGATGTGCAGGGCTCGTCGGAAGCTATCAAAACCTCCCTTGAAAAGCTGTCCAACGAAGAGGTCCGGGTCCGCGTCATCCATTCCGGCGTCGGGGCGATCAGCGAATCGGACGTCATGCTCGCCGCGACCAGCGGCGCCATCATCGTTGGCTTCAACGTCCGGCCTGATAACGCCGCCCGCGACAGCGCCGTGCGCAGCAATGTGGATATTCGGATGTACCGCGTTATTTATGAAGCCATCAATGAGATTGAGCTGGCAATGAAGGGCATGCTGGCGCCGAAATATAAGGAGGTCGTCCTGGGCCACGCCGAGGTGCGGCAGATTTTCAAGGCGTCGAATATCGGCACCATCTGCGGCAGCTACGTGACGGACGGCAAGATCGTCAGGAACTGCTCGGTGCGCGTCATTCGCAACGGCATCGTCATCTACGAGGGCGAGCTCTCGTCGCTGCGCCGCTTCAAGGACGACGTGAAGGAAGTCTCCGCAAACTACGAGTGCGGCATTTCCCTTGAGAAGTTCAACGACGTTAAAGAGGGCGATATCATCGAGGCCTTCATCATGGAGCAGATTAAAGTATAAACGTCGGGACGCCGAAGGCGGCGTCCCCTACGAAGGGAAAAACGCCGTAGGGGTCGCCCCCCTGGGCGACCCGGAGGTCATATTATGTCATCAAACAAATTGGGTAGAACAAACGAGGACATCCAGCGTGTCCTGGCGACTCTTATCCGGAACGTCAAGGACCCGAGGGTCAATCAGGGCATGCTGAGCGTCACGGCTGTCGATACGACGGGCGACCTGCGCTACAGCAAGGTTTACCTGAGTGTCATGGGTCTCCGGTCGGAGAAGGAGCTGATGAAGGGCCTCAAATCCGCATCCGGCTATCTCAGGCGGGAGCTGGGCAATTCCCTGCAGCTGCGCTATACGCCGGAGCTCCTGTTTCATCTGGACAAGTCCATTGAGCACGGCGCCAGGATCAGCACGATACTCAGCGGGCTTGAGACGGCGCAGGAGTCTTCCGGCGCCGGTGAAGCCGATGGGGGCGAAGGGGATAATGAGGATGCGGATGAACAGTATTGAAACGGCGCGCTGGCTCTCTGAGCGCGATAATTTTCTGATCATAACGCACCGCAGACCCGACGGGGATACGCTGGGGTGCGCCGCAGGCCTCGTCCAGGGACTGAAGGAAGCGGGTAAAACCGCCTTTATTCTTTTTAATTCCGAAGCGACGGCCCGCTATCTGCCATACGTCCAAAAGCATTGGGCACCTGACGGCTACAAGCCGTCCTATATCATTGCGGTCGACATTGCCTCTCCCGGGCTTTTTCCCGGCAACTGGCAATCTGACGGCAGCGATATCGCTCTATGCATCGACCACCACCCGTCCAACACCGGGTACGCCCAGGCCACATGCCTCGATATTGAAAAGGCTTCCTGCGGCGAGATCATCTATGAGATATTGTCGGCTCTTTCCGGCCGCATCAGCGCGATTACAGCAGCTGCTTTATATGTCGCAGTCTCGACGGACACCGGGTGCTTCGCTTATTCCAACACCAATGCCGGCGCACACCATGTGGCCGGCGCTCTTGTGGACGCGGGCGCGCCGATCGGGGAGATCAATAAGGCTATTTTCAGAACGAAAGCAAAAAGCCGCATTTTGATTGAGGCGATGATCATCACCGGCATGGAGTTTTATTATGACGGCGCCGTGGCGATCGCGACGATCACATGTGATATGATGAAAAACGCCGGCGCCAGCGAGAACGAGATGGATGATATCGCCGCCATATCGAATTCAATTGAGGGCGTTATCGCCGGTATCACGATCAGGGAGCTCACCGGCCCCGGCGACTGCAAGGTCTCCATTCGGACCACGCCGCTCGTCAACGCCAATCTCCTCGCATCAAAATTCGGCGGCGGCGGCCATGTTACGGCGTCGGGATTTTCTCTCAACGCTTCAGCTGAGGAGATAAAAAAGCTGCTGCTGGACGCGCTCGGTGATATCTTTCCCCTGAAAGCATAAGGCAATGAACGGAATAATTGTTATCGACAAGCCCGCCGGGTGGACATCCCATGATGTTGTGGCGAAGCTGCGCGGGATACTGAAGGAAAAACGCATCGGCCACAGCGGGACCCTGGACCCGATGGCGACGGGCGTCCTGCCGGTTTTTATCGGACGCGCGACGCGTGCCGTCATGTTCTGCGAAGCCGACGACAAGGAATATATCGCCGGCCTCCGGCTTGGAATCGTCACAGACACGCAGGATACGACGGGGACAATCCTGTCGGAGGCTGACGTCAGGGTATCCCGACTTGATGTGGAGCAGGCTGTTTTGAAATTCACCGGCGTACAGGAGCAGCTGCCGCCGATGTACTCGGCGGTTAAAATCGGCGGGCAGAAGCTTTACCAGCTGGCGCGCCGCGGCATCGAAGCGGAGCGCAAACCCCGGCAGATCACAATTGAGTCTATTGAGGTCCTTCCGCAGACGGGGGATGAGTTTCCACTGCGGATTCACTGCTCAAAAGGCACGTATATCCGCACGCTCTGCCATGATATCGGCCGTCATCTGGGCTGCGGCGGCGCAATGTCGTCACTCCGGCGGGTGCGGGCCGGCGCTTTTTCGGAAGCTGAAGCCGTTTTGATAGCCGAGGTTGAAAAGGCCGTGTCGGAAGGCCGCATCGGTGCGCTCCTTAAACCTGTGGACAGCTTGTTTACATCATATCCGCCGGTTTACATCGATGCCCGGCAAAAAGCAAAATGCTTAAACGGCGCGGAGTTTGCCGTTGACTTCAGCGACGGGCTCTGCAGGGTATACGACAGCAACCATGATTTTCTGATGCTCGGACAGGTGAACGGCGGCATCATGCACACCGTCAAAAGCTTTTTTGACGTATAAGCATACCGATACGAATGGCTCCGGCGAAAGGAATAACGACATGACAGAGAAAAAACGTGTGATTGCCCTGGGGTTCTTTGACGGGCTGCACATCGGGCATTCGGCACTGATGGAGAGGGTTTTGAAAATATCTAGAGCCAGGGAGCTTCTGCCCTCTGTCATCACCTTCGACAGGCACCCGATGAGCGTTGTGACAGGCTGTCCCGTTCAGCTCATCAACTCCTGCGAGGACAGGGCGGGGCTCATCCACCGGATCTTCGGCATACAAAATGTCATCATCCTGCATTTTGACAAAGAACTGATGCAAATGCCCTGGACGGAATTTGTCGAACGGCTGTCCACAGAATGGAACGCCGGATATCTGATCGCAGGCCATGATTTCCGGTTCGGCTACAAGGGCGTCGGCAATGCCGAACGGTTAAAGGAAAAGGGCCGCGCGCTGGGCATCGAATGCGATATCATACCGGAAGTCAAGT
The DNA here is from genome assembly GCA_012718935.1 of Clostridiales bacterium. Taxonomy (GTDB): domain Bacteria; phylum Bacillota; class Clostridia; order Oscillospirales; family Oscillospiraceae; genus Sporobacter. Next base: position 8,095 of record JAAYBH010000085.1, on the reverse strand, counting down.
ACAAGGGGATTACGAGCAGCTCGACGTATATCAGGAAACTGATTGCCGAAGGCGATATGGAACAGGCAAACGAATTCCTCGGCCACCCGCATGTTCTGACCGATATCGTACATTACGGCTATCGGCTCGGGCGGACACTCGGCACGCCGACGATCAATATGTGCTTTCAGGAGGGCGTTCTCATTCCGGCTTACGGCGTCTACGCCACCCGCGTCTGCCTCGATGACGGCAGCGAGCATATGGGCGTGACAAATGTCGGCGTCAGGCCGACGGTCAATCATACCGAGAATGTCACGGCGGAGACGTATATCCTCGAGTTCACCGGGAATTTATACGGTAAAATGGTGCGCATCGAATTTTATAAACGGCTGCGCCCGGAGATCAAATTCAGCAGTATTGATGAGCTGCGGGAGCAGATCCGAAAAGACGCCGACGCTTCCTATGCCTATTTTCACAGCGTATAACCTTCCGCCCCGGAGTTCTTTTATTTCTGTCATATTTTCGCTATACTTAATAATAAAAGTCTGTTGATTTTAATATAAAGGGATATGACAATGAACAACCGTAACAACAATAAGGCACAACCTTCGGGCGACGTACTGTCCTGGCTTGTTGTATTGATATGTCTGTTTGCGGCGCCTCCGCTGGGGGTCATATTATTACTTGTCAAATTGTCCAGCACATCAAAAAGCAGGGGCTCCGGTTCTCCGCAGCAGTCCTCAACGAATAGCAGCAGGTCTTATCAGACGCGGCAGGCGCCGCCGCAGGAAAAATCCCAGCCTTACTATGCGGCCCAGCCACCGGAATACCAGTATTATAATGTTAAAAAAACCGGGAAGAAAAATGAGAAGAAAAAAGCCGCGGAGAAGCAGTCCGGAAAAGGCCTGTCCGCCCTGCTTATGCTCCTCGGCATTCTCTTCCTTGTGACCGGCACGGTTTTTCTGTCCTCGGCCATCAGCGCGTACGCCGCTCTTGGCTTCTTCGGCGACACTGTGACCAATACTGTTTTAAGCGCCCTGTTTTATTCCAGCTCAATTTTTTCCTTTATCGAGCGCGGCATCGTCCAGAGGCGGTTCAGCCGTTTCAACAAATACGCTGCTGTGATCGGAGACCGGGAATCGGTGCCCATTCACGAGCTCGCCGGCGCTGTCGGCGATTCAATCAGGAAAACCGGGAAAACTCTGCAGGCCATGATCGACGGCGGCTATTTCGGTTCCCTTGCTTATATTGACAGCGGGCTCGACAGTTTTGTCGTCTCACGGGAAGCCGCTGAAAAAGCGCGGCACGCGGCAGACACCGCCAAGGCGGCAGCGGCGGTAAAAAATGTCGGCAGCGACAACCAATATGTCGCCATTATCAATGAACTCCACATGCTCTGCGGTCAGACAATCGACCCTGTTATCTGCGGCAAAATTCAACGCATCGAGGAGCTCACGGTAAAAATATTCAAGATTGTCGAGGAAAAACCTGAAAAGGCGCCCCAAATCAGGCGCTTTATGAACTACTACCTGCCGACGACGCTGAAGCTCCTGCACTCTTATGAAACCCTCGAAAAGCAGGGCATCAACGGCGAGAACATCATGTCCGCCAAGCAGGATATCGAGCGCATTCTCGATACGCTTGCAACGGGCTATGAGCAGCAGCTGGACAACCTGTTCAGGTCGGATGCCATCGACATCTCCGCCGACATCAACGTTCTTGAAAACATGATGGAACAGGACGGTCTGACAAACGACGGCGATATCCTTAAAACCGCCGGCGGCAGCTGAATAGGCCGCCCGCACAAAAGAACAACCCCTCTGATATATCTGTGATTCTTTCACCGATATGCCAGAGGGGTTTTCAACTGAATAATGCTGTTTTATTAACCCTTGGGCGGGTCATTAGTCATTATGAACCGGACGTAGATGCAATCAACAGCGCTCTGCGTCTTCTCTCTGCACTGATGTAGTCAATGACAAGAGCTAAAACCAATATGGCGCCCGTTGCGAAAACAATCCAGTAGTCCTGAACATTCAAAACGTGGAGCATGTTTTCGAAGACGTTGAGCAGCACCAGAGCGACAAAAGCTCCGCCGATACTGCCGGCTCCTCCGTGGAACGCAACGCCGCCTAGAATCGCTGCTGAAATAACTCTGAAATCAAAACCGGAAAGGACAATCGCCGTCGGGCTCGCCAGTTGATACTGCGATACCCAGAGAATACCGCCGATCGCCGCCAAAACGCTGTTATTAACGAACAGGAACATGCGCATCCCGTCAGGCTTGAGGCCGGACAGGCGCGCCGCGTTCGGATTGCCGCCGCACATGAAGAGGCTTCTTCCAAAAGTTGTTCTGGATAATATGAACTGATAGGCAATCATCACTACAGCCGCGATCACGAACAACACGGGCAGCCAGCCGCCGATGTTATCTCTTCCGAGTCCAATAAAGCTCTGATGATTTGCAGCGCTGATCTGGATATTGTCACCCTTTGTCATAATGTTGCAGAATCCCGCGTAAATCGAGGACATGCCGATTGTCGCAATAAAAGCCGGGAACTTCAGACGGTTGATAAGAAATGTATTGATCAGTCCGAAAATTGCCGCCATCACAACGCATATCACTAAAATGAGCGGCCAAGCAATCTTCGTATTCTGACAGAACCAGGCGAAGACCATTGCAGCGAGGCCAGCCTGTCCTGCAACGGAGAGGTCGATATTGCCCCCGATCAATACGAGGACGATGCCGCAGATCATAAAGGACTGAATAACTAATTTGTTGAATATGCCAATAAGATTCCCGCTGGATAAAAAGCCTCTGGTAAACAGGGCAGATAACGGCTTATCGTCCAGTACCCCGCTGCTGACAAGCATTGTTACGATACAAAATATAACTAGAATCACAAGAAGCGGCACAGCTTTAATCCGCATCAGGCGTTTGAATTTGTTCCCTTTTTGCATAACTATACCTCCTTCTATGACGCTTTGGGATTGCTGGCACGTTTTTGAGCTAAGAAATCCGTCGCCAGCGCAATAAGCAATATAATCCCGGAGAAGACGTTCACCCAGTACGGGTTAACGCCGACAACACCCATGCCGATCTGGAATGTATTGAGGATCAGCAAGCCGACAAACGCGCCGCCCATGCCGCCGGCGCCGCCGCCGAATGAGATGCCGCCCAGGATTGCTGCCGTAAGGCCTGTGAACTGGTTTGTCTGCAATGCCAGCAACGAGCCTTGTCCGAGGCGGGACGTACTGAATACCCCGGCAACGCCGCCGAGAATCGAGGAGTTCATGAAGAGAATGAACGTAATTTTTTTAGCGTTGATTCCCGCCAGGTTTGCGGCAGCAGGGTTGCCGCCCAAGAGCATGACCTTAAGTCCGAATTTTGTCTTCGATATGAGTATGCCGTAGAACAGGACAAAGATCAGCATAACAATGATACCGAACGGAACCTTACCGATCGTGCCCTTGCCTATAAAGTCAATATAAACGTTGTTGTTAACGGATACATTGGACGCAACGCCGGTTTCTTTGCCAATCGCGCTGAACACGTACATGAGACCTTTCGCCATCGACATCATAGCCAGTGTCGCGATAAAAGCCGGGAAACGGAATCTCGTCACCATGATTGCGTTTATCGCACCTAAAACCGCGCAAAATACGAGGCAGAAAATAATGCCGACAAACCACGGAAGGTGCCAGTTTGCCACGGCTGATGCCAGGATAATACCACCGAAGGCACCAACCGCTGCCTGCGACAGGTCCAGATTGCCCGATATCAGCAGGCAGCCCGCGCCTATAGCCAGAAATGCCGTGAGAACAATCGAATTTAGGACATTTTTCAAGGTGCTGGCTTTGAAGAACTGCCCGCCCTGGGCAGCTGACCATATGGTAAACAGGATCACCAGCGCAACTAAAATTAAAACAAGCGAAAACACTTTATGACGTATGAGCGGTCGTATATTCCTACCGAAAAAGCTATCTTTTCTCAATGCTTCCGCCTCCTTAATCAAGCATGGCCAGTGCCAGGACTTTTTCTTCCGTTGCTTCCTGCCGCGATACAGTGCCTGTCACGTGCCCATGATGCATGACGACGATATTATCCGCCAGGTTAATGACCTCCGTCAGTTCGCTTGATATAAATATAACGGCATGTCCCTGTTTTGCAAGGTCACAAACGGTCTGGTAAATCTCCGCTTTCGTGCCGACGTCGATACCCTTCGTGGGTTCGTCGAGAATCAAAATCTTCGTCGTCATCTTGTCGTTTGTCCAGCGGCCAAGAATAACCTTCTGCTGATTGCCGCCCGACAGCTCCGCCGTCTTCTTTTCGATGGTCGGTGTTTTTATCGAGTATTTTTCTACCGCTTTGTCGGCCAGCCTCGTCAGCTCGTTCCTGTCGACGAAAACACCCTTATTAAGCGAGTCTATGACTGGCATGACAACATTGTCCTTGATGGAACGGTACATCACAAGGCCCTCGTCTTTTCGGTCCTCGGGACAAAGGGCGATACCCGCGTCGATCGCTTCTCTCGGACTTCTGAACGTCACTTTCTTTCCCTCGAGCTTTATTTCCCCTCCAGTTATTGCGTCTGCACCAAAAATGGCGCGCGCTACTTCCGTACGCCCGGCGCCGACGAGACCGGCGAAACCGAGGATCTCACCCTTGCGAAGCTTAAAACTCACATCTTTAAGAACAAGCGTTTTGAGGTTGTTGACCTCAAGCACGACGTCGCCGAACTTATCGTTTCTCTTCAGGCTTGAATAAGTATCGCCGATATCTCTGCCGACCATGGCCTTGATCAGCTCCGGTTCCGTCGTCTCCGATGTTTTAAGGGCTTTGACAAACTTTCCGTCTTTCAGCACCACGATTTCATCCGTGACCTCAAATATCTCGGCCAGTCGATGGGATACATAGATAACCGCTTTCCCTTCGTCCTTCAGCTTCAGGATCAGGTCAAAAAGTATTTTAATCTCCTTATCCGTCAGCGGTGCTGTTGGTTCGTCAAAAGCAATAATGTCTGAGTTCCTTCGATAGGCCTTCATAATCTCAACCATCTGTTGATGTGCAATATTAAGACGCCCAACCGGGTCCAGGGGATCTATATCCAGGCCAAACTTATCGATAATTTCCTTAGCATCATGATACAGCCTGCGTTTATCAAACAAGCCCAGCTTCGTTTTGGGCAGCGCGCCCGGAAATATGTTTTCCATAACCGACATGGTTGGGATGAGCTGCCGCTCCTGGTATATGACGCTGATCCCAGCGGAAATTGCCGCCTGGGGTCCAGGAAAGTCAACTTTCGTCCCATTGAGCAGGATCTCGCCTTCGTCGGCCTTCTGGTCACCGCTTAAAATTTTGAGGAGTGTGCTTTTACCAGCGCCGTTTTCTCCAAGCAGCGCCAGTACTTTTCCTCCCTCAGCCTTGAAGCTGATGCCGTCAAGAGCGCGCACGCCGGGATAGGACTTTCCAATTCCCTTAAACTCCAATGATTTTGACATATTTTCACCTGCCTAATATAATCTTTGCTTGAAATTTGGACGGCGGTGACCGCCGTCCAAATTTTCTTTTCTATTACACCTACACCGTTATTAACACCCGAGGGTGTAGCTTACGGCTGCTTGAAGTCGGCCGGCACTTCATTTACGAATGGTGAGAAGTCGTCCATTGAGATGCCTTCCTTCGGATAATCGTAGGCTTCTGCGTTGGCATACATGTCAGTCCACTCAAGGTAGTGCTTGTACGTTTCGGGCTCAAGCCATACGGTCGGCAGACGGAGCTGCGGGTATGTGTGGTCGTCTCCGCCCTTGTCATTCCACTTGATCCAGCTCGGCCAGATGGTCTCCGGCGTCGCCCAGCCCTGCAGGTAGGCGTAGACAGCGCCGATAATGGGCTCGGCATAGAGGTTCTGAGCGGTGAAGAGGGCATAACGGAAAGCGTTCTGCGTTCCGGCATCCCACTGCATCTGGAGGCCGGAGCCGCCGAAGCAGGCAACGCAGGAGGTGTCTGTCTTGCCCTGCTGGTCAAGTACGGTAGCGGCTGCGATGGCGAAGTCGTCGATCAGGCCCTGGACAAGCCAGTACTTATAATCCGAGTTCGTCGTGATAACCGGTGTGACAGCGTCAATGCCGCCCTGGAGGTTGATACCGGTGGAAACGCAGTCAGCCACAAAGAAGTTGTCTAAGGTGCCCGCTGTATTTTGCCAGATGTCCTTTGATGCCTGAACGCGTTCATTGAGCGGGGGAGCGGTTGTGAAAGCCATGGCAATAAAGGCAATGTCAGTCCAGGGGACATCTTTGAGATTTTCTTCTTTCCACTGAAGGAGCTTATTGGTCACCTGAACACCGGCGTCATAGTTGTCAAATCCGACGTAGGGGTGAACCATGTTGCCGCCGGGAGGAACGCCTTCACCGGAGGTGCCGTCACGGGGAGCGGACATCTGGGACATCCATGCGGTATCCGGATAATCGTTCATAAGATCAACAACAGCCGGGAAAATCGTGCTGTCGGGGTCAAGGATGAACGCTCTGACGCCCTGGTCAAGCTGGTTCTGCAGGCTGGTCATATAAAGGTCGGCGTCGCCGTTGGAGCTGATAAAGCCGGCCCACTCCATGTTGAACAGCGGAGCCCAGTGCTCATAAGCAGCAGCGGACTGCTGATACAGCGGACCACCGTCCTGTGAGATGTAGGTGCACTTGATCTTTTCGTTCTGCGTGTAGTCGTAGTTTTGATCATAGTGTGCAATTGTGTCCAGGTTTATTGTGCCGTCGGGGTTTGCGTTCGGATAGGCAGATTTCCCTTCAACGGGAGCAGCCGTACCAGGATCTGACGAACCCGGGGCTGCGCTCGGGGCTGCGCTCGGAGCTGCCGAGGTAGCCGGGGCGGATGTGTCGCCGCATGCGAACAGTGCAAATGCCAGCACAAGGGTCAGAATAATCGCCAACACTTTCTTCATTAATCATAACCTCCTAAATAGTCGCCTCTTTGATTCAACTTGCTTTATAACTTGTCTTGATCATGCTATAAAACTTGTTTTATGGCGTATCACCATTATAGTTTTAACATGCATTAATGTCAAGAATAATAAGTAATTCGACGATCATGCACGTATCTTTTGGTAGTCTCCACCTTATTGGATGGAAGATTCTTTAACAAGGAACAGGCCGGCCGCATCAGCTGAAAAGACAATATATGATTCCGTATAAAACAGAGGCCGAGATACCGAAGACAATGACAGGCCCAGCAATGACGAACATTTTTGCGCTCATGCCCGTTATGATGCCCTCGCTTTTGAATTCAAGCGCAGGGGCGGCGACGGAGTTGGCAAAGCCTGTGATCGGCACCAGCGTACCCGCACCGGCAAACCGCGCCATATTATCATATACCTTCAGTCCGGTGAGGAGCGCTCCGAGAAAAACAAGCGTAACGGATGTCGCCGTGCCGGCGCTATCCCGGGGAAGGATGCTGCTGTAGCCGTTGAGTATCGCCTCGCCGATGCAGCATATGATACCCCCGGACAGGAAAGCCTTCAGCATATTTTTCAGCAGCGGCGATTTCGGGGATTTCCGCTCAACATATTTGCCGTATTCTTTTTTTGTCATCTTCATTAATAACATCACCCGTGTTATAATTTCCCGGGCGGTTACGTTTATTCAATCCCCGATGAAACCAAACGCGACAACGACAGAAAGAGCACCTCAATCGGTGCTCTTTGCGACTATAAGACGATAACCGGGCAAATCAACCCGCTTTACACCAGTTCGACAACAGCCATTTCGGCGGCATCGCCGCGGCGTGTACCGATGCGGGTGATCCGTGTGTAGCCGCCGTTGCGCTCAGCGTAACGGGCAGACAAATCCTTGAAGGTTTTCGTCACCACGTCCTCCCGGGTGATGAAGGACATCGCCTGACGTCTGGACGCCAATGTATTCTTTTTCCCAAGGCTGATCATTTTCTCAGCCAGCGGCGCAATCTCCTTTGCCCTCGCGAGCGTCGTCTCCATATTCCCCTTGTCAAGGAAATCAGTGACCTGCTGGCGGAGCATCGCAATGCGCTGATCCGTCGGTTTTCCGAGTTTACGTATTCCAGGCATTTCGTTTGCCTCCTTTGTTCATT
>JAAYBH010000011.1 GCA_012718935.1 Clostridiales bacterium | reverse complement strand
TCAGCGCGCCGCCGGGGTAGCCCCGGCATTTCATCGCCGCGTAAACGCGCTCGGCCCGGTCAAAGCTCCGGATGAGCAGCTGGCCGACAAAGCTGCCCATATGGCGCATCTGGAGCCCCTTGTGCTCTGTGCTACGCAGCATGTACGCCGTGTACATGGAGGACGCTTCCTCCAGCAGTACGCCGATATACCTGTAGATCATCTCAAACAGGGTGACGAATATATCGGGCACATGCATGCGCCGGAGCTGTCCAGTCAGCTGGCTGAAGGGGGTCACCGCCACCAGGAGCAGCACTGCCGTCACGCATAAAAACGTCTTGAACAGGATCGAGAAAAACGAAACCACGCCGGCGCTGATAGCGATTCCCGCCAAGGTCAGCGCCGCCGCCCTGTCAAATATGACGTTGGAGATGCCTGCCAGCAGAGCGAAAGGGAGCGCCAGCGCCACCCGCTTTAGAACAATCGGCCAGGGCGTTCCCGACAGCGCCATGAGAACGACGGGATAAAAGATGAACGGGACGAGGCGTCCGAATTCGGTGCGGTCAAACGAGACGACAAGAACGATAAAGACAAAAGCGGAGACAAGCTTCACCGAAGGGTGGCGGCGATGCACCGCGCTCGTCCCGCCGGAGAGCTGTTCCAGCTTATATATCTCCTGAATCCTGCTTTTAATGTCGGCCGTCGTCAACACATCCTTTCACCCGATTCATTCAGGTGCGATTGTTTTCATGAAAACCGCCGGTCCGGCAGGACCGGCGGCTCTCGGAATACTGTTGTTATTACGCCCCCGCGGCCCTTTTCCTTTTTGCTTTTGAGATTAGGAACCCGACAATACCGGCTAGGGCAAACGTCATGGTCCCGCCGATGATTCCAGCGACCCCGGTGCCTGTGGAGGAGCCGTCCTCACCCGCCGAGGCGTAATCGTAATCCGGCATAAATGCTGTCTTTTGCTGGGCGACAGCGGCCGCGTCATATATGCCGCCCTCGGCTTCAAGCTCCGCCGTACCGGCTGTCTTAAAAACAGCCCATTCAAGCCCGTCGGGATTTGCCGACGCAAACCAGGACAGCGCGCCGCCCACGACAACCGTAGCAATGATCAGGGCTGTCACAACGCCCTTGACCGAAGCGGTCTTTTTGACAGGTACTCCCGATACGGAGCTCTCCAGAATTTCCGGGCGCATCCTATAAACAAAGCTGAGCACGGCAGCGGTAATAATGCCCTCAACGACCCCGATTGCCAGATGGATCGGCTGCATCATCACGAGGAAGGTTCCAAACGGCAGCTCTGTGACGCCGGACGCCAGGGTCTGCAGGACAACGGCGAACGCCCCGAGCTGGAGACCAGCCACAACGGAAATAACCGACGCAATCATGATGCGCCTATAGCTGAAGCATTTTTTCATGATCGGCTTATAAATAAGCGGATACGCCAGCAGGCAGGGAATGACGCCGATATTGAAAATGTTGCACCCGAGTGCCAGCAGTCCGCCGTCCGCAAAGAAAAGGCTTTGGATAATCAAAACAGCCGCCATCGTCAACAGCGCCGGGAAGCCGCCCAGCATGGAGGCCAGCAGGATACCGCCGCCGATATGGCCGCTGGAACCCGTCGCCGGTATCGTAAAGTTGATCATCTGCGCCGCAAAGACAAAGGCGCCCGCCACCGCCATCACAGGCAGCTTCTTCTCTCCGAGCTCATCCTTTTTAATTTTAACCGCCGAATACACGACCGAGGCCGCACCCGCCGCCATCATCACGCCGCCGACGGCCGGAGATAAAAGCGCGTCTGCCATATGCATAATCAGGAACCTCCTTCAAAGGATTATTCTGATATCATAATAAAATGTCCCCCCGGACGCTTACAAGCCTATGGGGGGGATAATCGCCTGCGGTTTCTTCATTATTACAAGAGAATCATATAATTATGCTATAAATTCCGAGGTTTTTCGCCAGGTTGACTGCCCGCCTGCAGGCGTATTATAATAGACACGGCAGGCAGACGGAAAGCCCATTTACACAGGAGTGATGACATGAAAAACAACCGCATGCAGCCTGATAATAACCTCCGGCATGAATGCGCACGGCATCATGACCATGATGTGCACGAGCATGATCTTTTACATGAACATGGCGCCGCCCACAGCCACGGCGACCCGTCCGGCGGCCGCCCCGTGCATTCTCACACGCACACCCATACAAACTCAAAAGCAGTTTTGAACCGGCTTTCAAAGCTGACCGGCCATTTAAACGCCGTTAAGACAATGGTTGAATCCGGGCGCGACTGCTCCGAGGTCCTCATCCAGCTGGCCGCCGTCCGCTCTGCTATCAATTCAACGATGAAAATCATCCTGAAGGACCACATCGACCACTGCATCGTCGACGCCGTTGAAACCGGCGACACAGAGACCATCGAGGAGCTGAACAAGGCCATTGAGATTCTGATGAAATAAACGGCGCCGGCTGGCAAACCCGCCGGCTTTTACTTTTTATGAACATTTTGTGAATATTACAAAAAGGATCAAGTATTAACAAATTAGTAACAATTTTTTGTTTTTCTCTTAACATCTATCTGGTAGGATAACAATCGTAAGGTTGCCAGAGATCATTAACCTTTTTTCATATGAAACCTCCCCTTTCCTCCCCGCGTCCTCTCTAAAACAAAGTACCGGAAGCTGACATGACTTCCGGTACTTTGTTTATTTTTCTTGTTTTATACTTCCAGGTAGCTGTCCGCGTACAGGTTGTCGCCGCGGATGATGTCGCAGGATTTAATGGTCTCCATGAGGCGGAGGTCGCAGGGGTTGACAATGGCGGAGGTGAGACCGTTCATCATGGCCATGGCGACCATGGCGGAGTCCATGATGGGGCGGATGTGCTTTGGCATGCCGTTACTGATGTTCGAGAGGCCGCCCGTTGTGTTCAGGCCCATATCGGAGCACATCTTGACGAATTCGAGGACCTCCATCTGCTTGTCCTGCATACCCTTGATGACGAGGAACAGCGGGTCAAACCAGAGGTCGGCGGGGTCCATGCCGAGGCTCATGCCGCGCTCGAGCATCTCCTGGCAGTACATCATGCGCTCGTCGTTATCCTTGGAGATGCCGGCCTTCGAGCAGAGTGCGAAGCAGATGGCGTCGTTGGCGGCGGCAAGATCAATATTTTCGATCCTGTCGCCCGCGTCTGCGGAGTTGACGATGGGTTTGCCCTTGGAGCGGTTGTAGACGGAGATGCCGGCCTCGATGGCTTTTCTGTTGGCGGTGTCAAGGCAGAGGGGATGGTTGTCGAAATTCTCCTGAATGAGCTTGACCGCCCATTTCATGAGCTCCTCGCCGGTGGCTTCCGCGGGGCCGATGTTGACGTCGAGATATGTCGCGCCGGCGTCAATCTGCTCCTTGGCGCGCTTTAAGATAGGTTCAGGATTTCTGGTGTCCATCGCTTCACGGATGGACGGCGAGATGCAGTGAATCCTCTCGCCAATTGTAATGAATCTTGCCATGAGACAACCTCCTGTTAATAATCTATGGGTAGTATCCCCGCCGCTGATCGCAGGTAATAACAATACCATTCCCGAAAGGCTCCTCTTTCTAGAGATCGCTTAGCGATCTCTTTGGAGCATGTCAGCGAAGCTGACTGAGGATTTTCCCCACAGGGCGTTCTTTTTCTGTACCCTTTTTATTGCAAGCGGCGCCGACAAGTTTCCCTCATCAGGCGCTTCGCGCCAGCTTCCCCTCAAGGGGAAGCCTTGAGAGGGTCTATTTGTAATCCTTCAAAAACCGGACAAGCTGGATGGCTTCGTTCGTTCCGACGACGATCTTCCAGCCGGGGAGCTTATTTTCGATCTCGCCCTTCAGGACGGCGACCTTGCCGGGGAGGATGAGCGTACGGTTCTTGATTTTTGATTCGATCTGATACT
>JAAYBH010000084.1 GCA_012718935.1 Clostridiales bacterium | reverse complement strand
TCGGCTCCGCTCTTTTTGACAAGGTCGATCAGCATCTTTCCCCGCTGCTTACCGGGGTCATACAGGAAGGTGCAGCCCTCTATGTTGCCAATACGCTGGGCGAGCCCCATGATCGGGTCGTCGGTTACCGGAACATCGTCCCTATAGGCGAGAGATTCATGGGCAACCTGATCGTCGATGACAGCGATTTTGTTATCTTCCAAAATACTCAGGAATTCAGGGTCATCGGCGATAATACCGGTGGTGACAACCTTGATCCCGGTCCAGGCGGCCGGCTTCAGCTCCGTGAGCAAGGCAATCAGCTTTTCAGCCATCCGGGTGTGTACCAGGACATCCGTAAACCATGCGCTCTTGAATATGGCGTTCCGGACAGCCGGTGTGAAGATGTCGGGATGCCCCCCCATCATCGCTGAGAGCCGGCGCATGACGGAGCGATGCTTGTTACAGCTGGAAACTGCAAGCCCTATGGCTTCATCTGTGATATCGGTACCTGACAGCCTGGACAGTTGAGCCTTGATCTTCCTGTATTGGGATGCCGTGAATTCCACGCCGGCAGCAATTTTTCTGTTCTGGGCGTGCGCGACGTTTATAACCGGAATATCTTGAACACTGTTCTCCCAGTTACCGGGCATGCACTTGAGGCTGTCGCACATGATCGGGATCATTACGGCTGACATCCCTTTGTAGCTGCCCCTTATCCCAAGCTCCAGGATCGTCTGGAGTATGGAGCAGATAAAAGCCGGGAAATAGCGTTTTGCGTCGGATACCTGCATCTGAGCACCCCACAGTCCGAATGGGACCATTCCCGCGGCATAGACAAGCTCCTCCGGACAGTAATACGGCATGCAGCCGACGACCTTTTTACCGGCTGCCAGGTATTTTTTGAACTGAGCGCCCGGGTTGCCGGCGATGTCTTGAAAATCCTTGATAAGAAGAGTCAGATCATTCATATGTCATCGCACCTTTCTTACGCTTGTTCTCCGCCATTATTTCCACGAGTCCCTGAATGCGCGTGGCATACTGCGCCTCAGAGAAGTTGCGCGGATCAGCCTGATCGCCGTCGAAGACAACAGTGGGTATCCCAACCTGCTCACGAAGCCGGCGTTCCAGCTCGTACAAGTTGCCGCTCCAGTGCTTGCAGCTGCGATTCATGTGAATGACGGCGCCTTCAACATTGTTTTTGACGGCGTCTCTAACGCGCAGCTCCACTTCTCTATCGAAGCAATTGGAATTTGGAACGTAGGAGTACGCGGCCATCAGCTCGTCCACATTATCATACAGGAAGCTGAAAGCCGGGCCGTAGATCGTCGCTGTAACGTTGACGCCGAGGTTCTTGAGTGTTTTGAACGTATAGCTCAGGTTTGCCCAGCAGGCGATGCCCTCGAAAAGAACTCTGTACTCTTCCTGTGCTTTAAATGTCGAAGTGCCGGCCTTAACCGCCTCGTCGTATTCCTCAGCCAGTTGTTCAAAGGCCTCGGCGGCCTCCTGCGTCCCTCTGGCGACACAAGCGACGGCCATATGATTGAATATGTCAAAGCCGCTGAGGGGAGATGGCGTGTATTTCATATAATCGACAGCCTTCAGCCAGCCTTTTGAGCTCCGTTGAGAGTTGGCCATGACCTCTTTGAATTTCTGCTCATCCCATTTCTTTCCTGTTATTTTTTCGAGCTTCACGATGCAGTCGTCGAACTGAGCGCGGATGTATTTGATTCTGTCGTCGTCGCATTCAAACGCGTCAAGATGCGGGATGTCGATCAAAAGCAGAGGGATGTCCAGCTCCAGCGCCAGATTCTCATACCACTTGATCATGCAGTTGCAGATATTGTTGCAGCACAGCAGAAAATCCGGCTGAGGGATGTCCTGCTCCTCGCTCTTCTTCAGCTTGGCAAAAGCAAAATTAATGCGTGAATAGGAGCATAAGTCCCTTGAATAACCCATGCTTTCAGCCAGTTCACACATGGGGAGCGCGCCGCCCTTCGCTGCGATTGCAGCGCCCTGATTTTCCGGGTATACGACGGGGATACCCATCGTTGTTGTAATTTCCTGCGGAAAGTTCGAGGCGCACCAGCCGACCTTTTCTCCGCGGGCTTTGGCGTCCCAGGCGTCCTGCGTGGCCTGTGCCGCAAGTTCACGCAATATGATTTTTGCCGGTTTCTTCTCTGCTTGTTCAGACATATGTATCACTCCCTAATAATTATTTGCCTTCGTATGCAAATACCGCCGCGCCGATAGCACCGGCAAACTGCGATAACGGCGATGTGGCAATCGGAATATTGAGTTCTTTCTCAAGCGCGTGTACGACGCCGGCGTTGAGTGAAACGCCGCCTGTCATAACAACCTCAGGGACGATTGGCAGCCGTTTCGCCAGGCTGGCGGCTCTCACGGCAACCGAGCGGTGGATTCCGGCGACGACATCATGGATGTCGGCATTTGAGGCCAGCTGCGATATGACCTCCGATTCGGCGAAAACCGTGCAGGTAGAGCTGATTGCAACAGCATTGGCGGATTTTTCGCTGAGTGCCTGAAGCTCCGAGACGTCGACCTCCAGGATACGGGCCATGACCTCTAAAAATCTGCCGGTACCAGCCGCGCATTTGTCGTTCATCACAAAGCTCAGAAGACTGCCGTCCTCTGAAAGCTGAAGTACTTTTGCGTCCTGTCCGCCGATATCAATAACAGTCCTTGCGTTACTAAAAAGCACCCTGGCTCCTTTGGCATGGCAGGAGAGTTCGCTGAGCTGAGAATCAGCCTGTTGAAAGTTGTTCCGGCCGTAGCCTGTAGCAACAATCCGATGAATCTGCTGCGCATCAACACCCGACTCCTCAAGAGCCTTACCGATTGCTCTGTCCGGTCCGCTGGTCCCAATGCCGGCCGATACGATTTGTTTTGAGACCAATTCCGAGCCGTTGCGCATCATCACGCATTTCGACGTGGTGGAGCCGATATCGA
>JAAYBH010000083.1 GCA_012718935.1 Clostridiales bacterium | reverse complement strand
CGTCCTTCTCCGATATGGACGATGTGGCTGATTGGGCCGCCGAAGACATCGCTCTTCTTGCAAAATACGGCCTCATCCGCGGAGCAGCCTCCGATGGGTCCTTACTGGTTATGCCTGATAAGGATATCACTGACGGCGAGCTGTTTACGCTCATCGCCAGAGTCCTTAATGCAGATTTTTAAAATATTCAAGCAAGATACCGCCGGCTTTTCAGCCGGCGGTTTCTTTTTGCCTTAAAACACGTTTTTCTTGTGCTGCCGGCATTTATACCATTCTTATACCAGGAATACATGATTGACGGATTGGAGCTTTGTCAATCGAATAAAACTGGAATCAGACGATGGTTTCATACAAAAGGAGTCAAAAAAAATGGAATGTCTCATTAAGACAGGAAGGATGTACGGCACGCACAGAACAATCTCCTGTACAAAAATCTTTCCGGTAAACACAACACTGTATTTCAGGGGCGACGGAGGCGGGTCTATTCTGATTAGCAAGACATGGAAACACGACACAATCTGTTCCGCCGTTGCCAGAGCCTATGGAAATGGCCCGAGGGTTTTTTGCCAAATACCGTCCGAAGCGATGAGAGTTTTGGGTATGAACACATGCAAAAGCTCAACAGCGGCGTTTTACTACTCGTTGTATGAAGTAACCGAAGGCGAGGAATATCGCCTTTCCAAACAAAGGCCTGAAGAAATCCCGCTTATGCCAAGGTCAAAGGGAGAACCGTTGCCGGGCATGGTCCATCGGTACAGGTTTCTGTACCTGACACAGGAGCAGAAAGACATCCTTCAGGTTCCCAGATGCCGGCGTGCCGGAGAATCGACAGGCATAAAGATGACGCTGGATATCGCTAACAAGGTTGAACTCAAAGCGGAGCCGATAACAACGACCGATGACGAACAGCTCCCGACCATGCGGGAGTTGCTTAAATCTGTAGGAAAGCAGGAATTCTTCAAAGAGCCAAGGACTTTTAAAACCACTTTCCAATATTCCATTATTCTTCCCGCAGAGTTTATCAGGGCAGCCCACGTCGGGATGAACGACCAGCTTCCCGTAAGCATATGCGGTAATTCTGTTGTTGTTGACGGTCATGGTTTTGTCTGCGATATCTGCGGAAAAACAATCCACGCGTCGCAGGCCAGGGAGAATGAAATTCACATCTGCGGCAAGTGCCATGATGCGACATTGAAAACGACAGCCTTAATTAAGTCTGCCGGAACCATCAAAAAAGCGATGAAGGAAGCCAAAGCGCTTCTCAAAGAAGCTAATAGAACACTCAAGGAAGCCGAAAGGAGGATGGCCTGATGCCAGAGCGTAAAATTTCAAAAACATACACGATTAGCGCAACCCCGTATTTTAAGGTGAACAAAATCTACAATATCGTCGCTATCCCGAACGGCTTACGGTTCGAGGAGTACCGCGGCAATCTGAAAAAAGCCCATTTCCTCGGAGACGCAAGCATTCAATGCATGTCGATTCCCGCCGGCGCCATGGAGATTGCCGGTTTTAAGCCGGACGAAAAAGTCATGATGCAGCCGTGGAACGAATATATCTACCTTTTCAAAAAACAAGAGAAAATCGATGCGAAAGATTTTGATAAGGTCAAGATAAAGATGCCGAGCATGGTTTCCACAGCCTGCGGCGACAGCTTCTTTGAAGAAGCAAAGCAAAAGCGCTTTATCGAGGCATCCGTCAAAGGAAGACAGATAACGATGCCGAAGGAGGCTTCTGAAATCCTGGGCGGCGGTAAAAAATACTATGATGTCGAGGTTGCTCTCGTCAAAAACAATGAGCAAACCTGGATTGAGCTTCGCACGCTGCTCGCAGAATGGACGGAAAACTCTTTCAGCGTAACCCGCCGGTACAATATACCGATGCAGAACGAAATGAGCGGCATCATTTACCAGCAGACCGTAAAGGGAGAAAACTTCGGACTTCCCAATATATTTATGAGGCAGTTTAGCGTGAAGGCCCCGAAGAAGCTGCCGGTTTGGTATTCAAACGAACGCGGCGCATACATCATCGAGGGCCCGCTGAGAACCTGTGCAGTTTGCGGCGAAATCATCAGGACCACGGATACGGCTCCATGCCATATCATGAACGCCTGTCCGGAATGTTCGCAAGAGCTTGGCCCGGAAGGCGCCATCAGCGCAATCAACAAAACCATCAAGGCATCGTACGCTGTTAAAACTCTATTCGATTGACAATGAACCCCGGACCAAAATCCGGGGTTCTTTTTTTCGCGGCGGCGTCGTTTTTCGCCAAAATTCTTCCATACTGTATATGAAGTCAAAATCATACATACACGAAGGAGGCCGATTCAGTGGTCATTGTAATTCTCGTCATCCTGGCTGTCGCAGCCGTTATCTTTTTTACCGGAATACGCATCGTCCGCCCCACGCACCGCGGGCTCGTGGAAACACTGGGCAAATACACGAGATTTGCCAGGCCGGGCTTCAACTGGATTATTCCGAAGATACAGGAAATGTACCTGGTAAACATCACGGAACAGATGGTGGACGCGGAACCGCAGGTTATTATCACCAATGACAACCTGAACGCCGTCGTCGACGCCCAGATATACTTCCGCGTACGCGATAAGGAAGAGGACGTCAAAGCTGCTGCATACAAAGTCAACGATTATTATACCCAGATTGTCAGCCTGGCGCGGACCACGCTCCGGAATATTATCGGGACCATGTCGCTCCGCTCGGCCAACAGTGAGCGCGGAAGGATAAATAAGGACCTGCTGGAGACGCTGGAGCGCGAAACGGGCAGCTGGGGCGTTGATATCATCCGGGCCGAGCTCAAGGAAATCGAGCCGCCGATGGACGTCCAGGAGACCATGAACAAGGTCGTCAAGGCCGAGAACGAAAAAATGGCCGCCGTCGATTTTGCGGCAGCCAGAGAGACGCAGGCCGACGGCCTCAAGCGTGCTGAAATCAAGCGGGCCGAAGCCGTCAAGCGCGGCCGGATTCTGGAGGCCGAGGGCGAGGCGCAGGCAATACGCATCGTCGGTCAGGCGGCGAACAAATATTTCAACGGCGACGCGCAGCTGTATAAGAACCTGCAGACAATCGAAAAAACGCTGAAAGACAACTCAAAATTCGTTATTCCGGAAGGCGCAAAGCTCGTTAATCTGGTCGGCGATATGGCCGGAATCGCGCCGCTTACCCGCGAAATCGAGGCAAAATGAAAAAATCACTACATATTGTGAAAAAAGTATTGACAAAATCAAGATAGCGTAGTATATTGAAGCCGATGAGATATGGCGCCTGGCTCGCGTCAGCTCATAGTAAAATGGCTCCTTTCGAAAAAACTGAACCCGCCTGCTGGTAACAGGCGGGTTCTTCTTTTGGCCCGGGTCGTGTCGTGTCGCTACTCCATGAACGCCGTATCGGAGTATCCGGAGTTGGGATACAAGGTAATGCGGGTGTTGCTGGCGGCAGAAACCGTTCTGAAAAGGACGACCGTCACAAAGACGAGTGCCGCGAACGTAAACAGTGCAAGAACCCTGGTCCCGGCTGCGCTTTTGGTTTTCATGTAGGTCTGGCTCCTTCGAAAAAAATCGGGCCTATAAAGCTCCTGGTCGTCAGAACAATATATACCCATCAACAGTATGGATTATTCCGTGATATCGCAAAGAAAAAGCATCGCACTTCGGACATTCCGCTTCGGCAGCCTTTTTATGGATTTTTCAATAAGTTATATTACAGGTTACTATAACCTCTTAATTGACTTTTTCAGACATAGGGATTATAATGAAGATAACAAGAAAATCATAAGGAGAGCGTCATGAGTTACTATCCGGATAAAATCTGCCAGTGCGGCAGGACGATGTCATACGACCCGTATTTCAGCGCGTATATCTGCCGGCAGTGCGGACGCAGGGAGGAAACGGCTTCTCCCGGGCAACCCGCTCCCCCGCCGGTCCGGCTGCACCTGGATATCGTCATTTCCGTAGACAGCGAATTTAACGTCGATGTTGAAAACATCAAGGTCTCCCCTGTTATGGATGAGACGGCCGGCGTCATATCCGCAGAGACAAAGCTCACGCCGAAATCAGTGGAATACGGATACCTTCGCTTCCCGGCAAAAAGTGAATTAGGCGGGGCTATGAATATCGGGCAGACATATAAGCTGAAACTGAAAAACGCCGATAAAACAATTAAGGCCGTATACCGGCGCCCCGGGCGGTTTGACGGCATGACCAGGCTTTACGGCCAGCGGGAGTTTGTTCAGGCCAAAGGAAACCAGATGACCCTGCGCCTGCATCCCAGCTTGAAGCTCATTGAAGTTGAATTACATGAATAAGGAGATAAAATAATGTCTTATACGCTTATAGGCAATACCTTTTCATCTGACGAAACCGGGCTGAAATTCGCGCTGTCCTTTCTGGAGAAAAACAATAAGCCGTCCGTCATAAAGCTGGATTATTCCGCCGGAAAATGTGACATCAGCGCGGACCTGGCAATGCCGCACACAAAGGGAGAGGTTAATAATATCATCATTGAACTGATTGAATCAAATCGGGAACTGGAGACCGCGCTGGACGCGGCGCTCAAAAAAGCCATATTACTCGCGAG
The DNA here is from genome assembly GCA_012718935.1 of Clostridiales bacterium. Classification (GTDB taxonomy): domain Bacteria; phylum Bacillota; class Clostridia; order Oscillospirales; family Oscillospiraceae; genus Sporobacter. The sequence goes on along the minus strand of JAAYBH010000083.1, from coordinate 2,017 downwards.
GCAATGAACATCTTTGATTTGATTATTTCACCGAAATCACCGGCAGGATGACAACCTATCGGTGTTTTTTTTACAGAAACTCGTTGTGACAGCACTTAATCATCCATACTCATATCAGGCAACTATACAGACGGACAGGAGTATCTGTATATAGCTGAATATCGATAAGGAGACAGAAATCGAATAAATCTGAACTGGCATTTGCTATCACCGACTTTGTCAAGGATTATGACCTGTACGGCTACAGAGACAGTCAGGAAGTAGGCGAAACAGATGAAGAAAGTGCCGCAAAAACAGAAGCGGCGCTGAATCAACCCGAAGGCATCAAAAACTGCTTTTCTTACTTCAACGACCTGCTCGAAGAAGGCGACATGTCAAGAGAACAGCTCAAGAATGCGTACACGATTATCGTGGAGCTCATCAAGCTGTACCCCGGGGTCAAGAATCTCGGATGGATGGTCGGGCGGCCCATAGAAGGCATTACATTGAACCCGCTGGAGTGGCTTCTGGATGACGACGGAAAAATCCGTTACTTCGAAACGAAGGGCGACGCCGTCAAATTCCTGACGGACTGCGGCTTTACCGAGGACGACATATGCGAGATTACTTTCAAGTATTCCGTCAGATGCGAACACTGCGGTACGGCCTGCGACATCTGTGAAGACGACCTTGAGCAGTTCGACTATATCCAGTGCTGCAAATGCGCCAAAGGCATCGAAATCGCCACGGCTGAGACTGGCAATGAGCTGAGCGTCCGCATGGATTTTTACCTGACGATGCTGCCCGGCGAGACCAAGGAGCAGGCTGAACGCAGGTTCCATGACATCATGACCGCAGCGACCAACGCCGTTAAAACAGGCGCGGCATGTCCGCAACCTCGTTTTACGGGGTTGCGGCAAGCTCTGCCGACAGGATTACATCCACGGTATACGACGAACGGAATCTGTATATGGACTCCGTAGTCCGGATTTATGTATTCCATGGTACTACATTGAAATACGGAACCGGCTTCTTTATCAATGGGAACCGCATTGTAACCTGTGCGCACGTCATAGCACCAGATGGCGTCAACTGCCTGGATAGAGTCTGGATTGAGTTCGTCTATTTCATAAACGGAAAACTCCAGACAAGCCGCCGTGTGTACTGCCCCGTTATTGCCTTTGACGGAGCTAATGATATTGCTGTTCTCGAAGGAGATAAATGGACGACAGCACGCGGCACGCCTCTTCCCATTGATTCCGAATATACGCCGGAAATCGGCGAAACCCTATTCTTCAAAGGATTTCCAAAAGAAGCTTGGGAGGAACAGGACGTTGTTTTTACCGGGATGACAGACGTGATGGTAAGACAGAACGACGGTACATACAAATATTATTCAGATACTGTCAGTTTCCGCGGCCTCATTTACGGAGGGGCTTCGGGAGGGCCGGTTTTAAATGCTGACGGAAGTATAATAGGCATTAATATGAGCACCTGCAATGGAACCGGGATGGCTTATGCCATTAACGCCGGCCGACTGCAGGCCCTGCTCGATTCGCTTGACAGCAAATCAGCCAATGACGCGGAGCTTGACGGCGCAATACCGGCTGAACAGGCCGCCTGAAAGAAAGGAGCCACAAATGCAATTTCACGAAACAGTTATGGGCAGGCGCTTCTTTGAAGCGCAGCTGCCCGCGCTGATTAAAGCGCTTGAGCAGATTGCCGAGAACGGAAAGCGAATCGAACCGCCCATGCCCCGCTGCAGGTTCTGCAGTAATTATAACAACGGGAAGTTATCTGTGCCATGCGGCGCGTGCAATCGTACAGACGGCGGCTGCTTTGAGTTGAAGCAGCATCCGCCCGCTGAAAACTAAAGGATAAGCTCTTTTGCCTGCGAACTCCATGAAAAATAAAAAACTTAATTCGAAAGGAGTCGTTACAGATGGTAAAATCACTTAACGACGCTTACAAACACAACACTTTGTTTTATTTCTGCAACGCTACCGGCGACATCAATATGCCGGGCGACCCGATGCTT